>DASUFG010000571.1:0-6378 GCA_036274715.1 Agriterribacter sp. | reverse complement strand
GTGCACTGCAACTCATCAATGGCGCCACCATAATGGTTAGCAGCCTTTCCTTTTTATTTTCAATATTCCGGGTACTCATAATGGCGGGAACAGCGCAGGCTAAACTGCTGATCATGGGCATTACACTTTTGCCGTTAAGTCCTACTTTGCGCATCAACTTATCGGTTAAAAAGCTGATCCTGGCCATATAGCCGGTGTCTTCCAATATAGTGATGAGCCCGAAGAGGATCATAATCTGGGGTATAAATACAATAATTCCTCCTAATCCAGCCACAATTCCGTTCACTATTAAATCACCTACCCAGTTTTGTGGCAGTACACCAATAAGCCAGTTACTCCATTCACCAAATATCCATTCAATGGCATCCATGGGGTATTGCGCCAACCAAAAAATGCTCTGGAACAGTACCGCCAGTACGCCAAGTAATATTACATACCCCCAAAATCGGTGCAGTAAAATGCGGTCTAACCTGTCGCTTATCCTTTGTTTCTCCTTGGGATCGGCTTCGGTAACCGTTTGTTGCATAATATGCCGTATTCGGGCATACCGCTGTGTGATTTCCTCGGCCTGCACCCGGGTATGATTAAATTCGTGCTTTATTTCAATTTTTTCAATGGCATCCTGCATTACCGGGTCCAGCGAAAATGATTCGTGGTTGATCAGGTAATGAACGGCACTATAATCGCTGATTTGCGGTAATAGTTTTTTAAGGTCGTTTATAGCAGGTTGGGCTACTTCACCCATTTCGGCAAAATTGCGAAGAGGCGGCTTATACAGTTGCCGGGCAGTTTGCTCAATGGCTTTCTTCAGTTCCTGCACTCCCTTATTTTTGCGTGGGTTAACCGGTATAACGGGTACACCCAGTTCCCTTTCCAAACCCGGTACATCAATGGTGAGCCCTTTTTTGGGTGCGAGATCCATCATGGTAAGGGCAATTACAACTGGTTTTTTCAGATCTATTACCTGCGATGCAAAGAGCAGGTTGCGTTTGAGGTTACTGGCGTCTACTATCAAAACATACAATTCCGGCTGTTCGGGCGAGCCGGGGTTCATCATTACATTATAGGCTACCCATTCATCGCTTCGCCGCGGGTATAAACTATAAGTACCCGGCAAATCAATAATATTGGCAGTGAGGGTATCGGAAATTTTACATTCCCCGGTCTTCTTATCCACCGTTACACCCGGGAAATTGCCCACTTTTTGACTTAAACCCGTAAGCACATTAAACAAGGAACTTTTGCCGCTGTTGGGGTTTCCGAGTAAGGCAATATGTAATTTTTTTTGTTTCAATACCTGTTTTTAGGAATTTGCAAAAATACATGCAAATCAAATTGGTATGCTTACGAAATCGGTAAAGGACTGATAATTCTATAAATATGGCATGAAAAATGAACTTAGTCGGGATTAAACGCAGTAGTCATAACTTTACAACCTTTAAATGATTTTTTTATAACATGAAATGAGCCGTAATAATTTATCACCAACCCGCGTGATTATTTATGGCAAAGCAGGTCTGCTAACGGCCAGGTCCGCCCGAAGCAATTCGGGATGGCTAAAAAAATGATAAAAATAAACACATGAAAAGAGTAATTTTCATCATACTTTTTTGTTCCCAGTATTTACTTGTATTTGCGCAAAGATTAAAAAAGGCAGATCGTGCCGTTGTCGAAAATCTTAAAAGTGAAATTAGTTTCCTGGCCGACGATAAACTGGAAGGAAGAAGGGCTGGCACGGCGGGCGAAAATCTGGCATCCGAATACATCATTAATCAATACAAAGCAGCAGGACTTGCTCCAAAAGGAGATGATGGGCAATACCTGCAAGGTTTTGAAATCAATGACGGGAAACAAATTAACAAGCCTACCTTGTTTATGGTGAATGGAAAGGAATTAGGTTTGTTCAAAGACTATTTTCCCTTTTCCTATAGTGCTAATGCGGCTGTTTCGGAGATACCGGTAGCTACTTCTCTTTCGGAGCGTGGTGCGCCCTGGTTTAAAGATATTGAAACCGCCCTGGAAGAAAACAAGGATAACCCGCATTTCGATATCAATGATTATGTGAAAAAGGAAGTGTCCATAGCGGCAGAAAAGGGTGCCACCGCGTTAATCCTTTATAATAGCGGCGATGATGCAGACAACATAAAATTTGATCCGAAAGACAAGTCCCGCTTGCTCCCCATTCCAGCCGTTTTTCTCACCAAAATTGGAAAGGAAACCTATCTGAAAGATGCATCCGCTATATATGATATCAGGCTTAAAGTTGAAATCGGAGAAGCCAGGCGTACCGGTCATAATGTTATCGGTTATGTCGATAACAATGCAAGCACCACTGTAATTATCGGAGCCCATTACGATCACCTCGGGCATGGCGAAGATGGGAATTCCATGGTGCGCACCAACGAAAAAAAGATTTTTAATGGTGCGGATGATAATGCCAGCGGCACCGCGGCGTTGATAGAATTGGCCAAACTTTTGCCTAAATCAAAATCGAAAAACAACAATTATCTTTTTATCGCTTTCTCCGGTGAAGAACTGGGGTTGTTCGGCTCAAAATATTTCACCGAACATCCCACTATCGATTTATCGGCAGTAAATTATATGGTCAACCTCGACATGGTGGGCAGAATGGACGAGGGAAAAAAAACCGTCACTATCGGTGGCTATGGCACTTCGCCGGAGTGGGCAGAGGTATTGTATGCTCAAAAGAAGGTTCCTTTTTCCATTAAAATTGATACCAGTGGTGTAGGGCCAAGTGATCACACCTCCTTTTATCGCAAAAATATTCCCGTATTATTTTTCTTTACGGGACTGCACAATGATTACCACAAGCCATCAGACGATAAGGAAAAAATAAACTACGTGGGCGAGCTTCAGATTATTAACTATATTGTTGAAATGGTGGAAGACCTTAATAAAAAAAGCAAGCTGGCATTCACTCCCACGAAGGAAACGCAAATGGCAACCAGTCACCATTTCTCCGTTACATTAGGCATAATGCCCGATTATACCTATAGCGGTACCGGAGTAAAGGTAGATGGAATAAGCGAGGGCAAACCTGCGCAAAAAGCGGGGCTCAAAACGGGCGACGTAGTGGTGCGCCTTGGAGAATATGAGGTGGATTCGTTAGATACCTACATGGAGGCTTTAGGGAAGTTTAAAGACGGCGATAGTACCACGGTGGCGGTTAAAAGAGGCAAAGAAGAATTGAAATTCGGGGTTATTTTTTAATAGCATAAATTTTCCGGTTTTTACGGGGACCAGGAACGATGAAATTAGTAATAGACAATACCACCCTGGCAGATGATTTTTTTTCTGGAACGAGAATATTGGGCATTGTTGCGCCAGTGAAAGATTACAGGTTTTGCTGGTTGGTGAACTACGCTTTAGGGTGCGACTTCAGGCTAAATAGCGATGTAGAGATACAACTGGCTAAAAAAAACCGGCAGTATTTTTTTGCCGTATATGAATATGGAGAAGTCGGCACCGCACTGTTTCACTATATATATAATAACCAATTTGATGGGGAGTACCTCTTGCCAGAGTTCCGCCACCTCGATTTTTTATGGCTTTTAAAGGGAGATATCGTGAGGGATGATTATATGCATTACCTGCAGCAATCCATAAAAAACATAAATGGCGTGCAGTTAGTAACTGAACTCGATAAGGAAAAGATAAAGAATAAGATGCACCTGGTGTTTTAGGCGATTTGATATTTGAATGTAAAATATCCCAAAACCGGGGCAACAACCTGCAAGGTGGCTGCTGCATGCAAGGCTGTTATCGCACGTTTTTATACAAGCACAACGATAAACCGGGAACCATAAACTTTATGAATGATGTGGGAAGAAAAAAATAATCAACTCTATAAGAAATTCGAGTTTAAAGACTTTTCCGAAGCCTTTGCTTTTATGACAAGAGTGGCATTGGAAGCTGAGAAGATGAACCACCATCCCTTGTGGACAAATGTTTGGAACAGAGTGGAATTTTGGCTTAGCACTCACGATGCTGGTGATATTGTCACTGAAAAAGACACAAAACTGGCGGCTAAGATTGATAAAGTAAGCGGTCAGTGACAATGCGGTCACTGGTTTTCGATTAGTGTTTTGATTATTTCAGGGTAATGCCGGTGTTCGAGTGCCTGGATTTTTTTTGCCAGGGTTTCGGCGTTGTCGGATCGTTCGATGCTGCAAGGAACCTGCAGGATATGCTTACCGTGGTCAAATTGTTCATCAACGTAATGGATAGTTATACCACTTTCCTTTTCTTTTGCTGCAATTACGGCTTCGTGCACAAAATGACCATACATGCCTTTACCTCCATACTTAGGCAAAAGTGCAGGATGGATGTTAATTATTCTGCCCCGAAAATGCTGGATCAGGGAAAGTGGCACTTTCCATAAAAAGCCAGCGAGCACAATCCATTGAATATCCATGTCTTCCAACTCATCCACATAGCCATTTCCGCGGAAAAAAGTTTCTTTCTCAATAATTAATGATGGGATACCTTCTTTTTCTGCAATGGTAAGAACCCCTGACCGAGGTTTGTTACTGACAATTAAAGCGATGGTAATATTTGGGTTGTTACGGAAATAATCAATAATCTTTTGGGCATTGCTACCTGTTCCTGAAGCAAAAATGGCGATTCTGGTTTTGTTGGGGAAATTACCGGTTTCAGCTTTCATTTTTTTTGGTTGAGGCATGCTATTCGGTTATTAATTTATAACCACGTATTTTATCTCCACGCAAGCGCTGTCCAATTAATCAGGTATCTGTGGTGCAGTACTTTTAATGTGGCTCACTAACGACGATATGCTGCAAGATGACGAAAAAATGTCATTTTTCATAACCTGAAAAGCAGCTTGTTTCCAGCTTACAAATACATGACAAAAATTTATAGCAACCATTTAAAAAGCGTTGAAACCCAGTCTGGATAAGGGAAAATTTTTTTCAGAAATGTTAATATTTTGTCAGCATCATGCCCTATTTTTGCAGGCGTACGGGAAACGTTCACCTCAATACAAACTCCGGGATATAATGAGCTACCACCGATCAACTGTAAAGAGACTATTATTTGGATCAGCGTTTGTTTTCTCTCTTTCCCTTTTGGTTACCATAGCCAATGCACAGGATGGTAAGGCTATTTTTAATTCAAAATGTGCCACTTGCCATAATGTGTTCAAAAAATCTACCGGCCCGGCGTTGGGCGGATTAGAAGATCGTGGGCCCTGGAGCGACAGAAAAAAGTTGTACGAATGGGTGCATAATCCTGCCGGTTTTATGGCGAAAGATGCTTATACTACGGGACTTAAGGGGCAGTATAACGGCATATTAATGACCGGTTTCCCGGATCTCACAGAAGGGGATATTGATGCAGTGGTAAACTATGTAAATACAACCTTCGCAGCCGGGCCTGGCGGCGGACCAACCCCAGCTAGCGGTCCGGTAGCAGAAGAACCAAAAAGCGATAATACTTTATTGTTCGGGGTACTCACCCTTATTTTAGCCATAATTGCACTTACTCTACTGCAGGTAAACAGCAACCTCAAAAAAATGTCCGACGATAAGGAGGGCATTCCTGCATCCGAACCGGTTCCTTTTTATAGAAATAAATTATATATAGCGTTGGCTATCATAGTTTTATTTTTGGTTGGTGGTTACAACACCATTCAGGGTGCCATTGGTTTGGGGCGTCACCAGGATTATGAACCCGAGCAGCCCATTTTCTATTCACATAAGGTGCACGCGGGCATTAACCAAATCAGTTGCTTGTATTGTCACAGTAGCGCTCAGCAGGGTAAATCAGCCAATATCCCTTCCGTAAATGTGTGTATGAATTGCCATATGGCGATTAATGAATATGTAAAAGGGCCAAAATTACTTAGGCCAGATGGGTCTGAAGTAAACGGTACTGCAGAAATACAAAAGTTATATTCTTATGCCGGTTGGGATCCCGATAAAAACCAGTATACAGGAAAAGGCAAGCCCATTGAATGGGTGCGCATTCATAACCTTCCCGATCATGTTTATTTTAATCACTCCCAGCACGTAGTTGTAGGTCAGCAGCAATGTCAAACCTGCCACGGTAATATCCAGGATATGGATGAAGTACATCAATTTTCTGATTTGAGCATGGGTTGGTGTATTAATTGCCACCGCAATACTAAAGTTCAGTTTACCGATAATAAATTCTACAGCATCTATGAAAAATTTCATGATGACATCAGGAATAAGAAAATTGACAGTGTGACCGTGGAGATGATTGGCGGAATTGAGTGTCAGAAGTGCCACTACTAATAGTTGCCGCTTCCGATTTAGAAAATGATCGGATAACTTTCAGGAAACCAGGTATAGCAAATAATATATTTAATAACACTTT
>DASUFG010000570.1:0-5579 GCA_036274715.1 Agriterribacter sp. | reverse complement strand
AGCGAAAGGGAGGAGTTGTGGAATATTCTCCGCTTTCACATTTCACCTTGAACATAATACTACGGCAACTACAGCGTCGAGCTGTCTTTTACCAGTTTCCCTTTTTCATTAAAAGTAAGATTTTTTTGTTTCAGGTCCGACTTGATGACATGCACCCGGTACTGGATTTTATCACCGGGCGATTCAACTTGCGTAACCGATTTTACCTTCCAGTCAGCATATTTGCTTTTGTTGAAGCCATCTTTTACTGTGCTGGATAAATCCTCTATCGTCAATTCTTTTTCTGCACCTTTCCATTCCCCCTTTTTATTGTACTGCGCTTTATATTTATATCCATCTTGTTCAAAGCTGGCTGTGAACGTGCTCAGGTTGTCCGACCACTCTACGTTTTTTGCATCAGGATATTTTTCAGAAAAGGCATTGGTTACCTCAGCGGGTATTTTCCTGATTTGGGCGCGCGCCGAAAAAAGAAAACCGGTTGATAGAAGCAAAGCGGTTAAAAGAAATGTTTTTCTCATCATTCTATTTTTTATGTTTTACAAATCAGCGTTGTATAGGGTATAGGTTTTTACACTTGGTAAAGATACAATTTCGTGCTACGAAATTGGACAAGGCTAAGAAATAATCAAAAAAACGTAAAAACTTGCTGTATCAACCAAATCACCCGGTTTGGTTTTCTTTCTTTTTTTCCTTTTCGTTTTTTCCCTCAATCACGATAACAATTTCTCCCTTTACGGATTTAGCTTTAAAATAATCGCACACTTCCCGCAGTGTGCCTCTTTTGTTTTCTTCGAATAATTTGGTGAGTTCACGGCTTACACAGCACTGTCTTTCTGCTCCAAAATAATGTATGCATTCTTCAAGGGTTTTTACCAGTCGCATGGGCGATTCATACAGTACCATGGTGCGTTCTTCGTTAACGAGTAGTTTAAATAAAGTTTGTCTTCCCTTTTTGAGCGGTAAAAAACCTTCAAAGCAGAAGCGATTAATGGGCAAACCACTGTTAACAAGGGCTGGTACAAATGCGGTGGCGCCTGGCAGGCACTCCACCCTGATATTCAACCGTACACATTCGCGTACCAGCAAAAATGCAGGGTCAGAAATACCCGGTGTACCCGCATCCGTTAGTAATGCCATCGTTTTCCCTGCCTGCATTTGTTCTGCCAGGTGGGTAATAATTTTATGTTCGTTGTGCTGGTGATAGGGGGTAACCGGCTTTTGGATGCCATAGTGCTTCAGCAGCACGGATGAAGTGCGGGTGTCTTCTGCGAGCACCAGGTCTACGGTTTTAAGTATTTCAATTGCCCTGAATGTAATGTCGGCCAGGTTGCCAATAGGCGTGGGTACAAGGTACAGCATAGTTCCCGCGCCGCCGGAAAGGGGATGCATATGGGCTTCGATGACAGGTGACTGATCGCTCAAATCCGGTAGCGGTTTAATAAAGATGAAGAATGAGTGTCCGTTAACCCGGTATTACGCTGATCTCAAAATGTTCCATTACCTGGTTGGCCAATAGTTTTTCTGACGCTTCCTGCGCAATTTTCTCCGCTTCCTCTGCCGAGCTGGCTGTTACCTGCAGGGTAATGTGCTTACCGATGCGAACATCCTGAACAGTTTTGATACCCAAATTGTTTAAGCCGCTCATTACCGCTTTTCCCTGCGGGTCTAGCAATTCTTTTAACGGCATAATATTGATATGAACAGCGTAGGTCATGATGCTATTTTATTTTTAAGCGGCAAAGATAGCAGAATGTAAGAGATAAAAATAAGTGGAACAGCGGCCCATTTAAATAATATAGTCAGCCCAATTGCCAATACAATCAATAGCCATTTGTAACTGTTGTTCTTAAAAGAATAGTCTTTAAATTTTAAGCTCATGAATGGTACGTTGGAAACCATTAAATAACTGAGTAACAATACTACCAGGTACCATATCCATTTATTGAGAAACAGGTCTGTGAGCGTATTATTGGTGCTATGCCAGAAAATCAGCGGAAAGGAAGCCACCAACAAACCCACTGCGGGCGTAGGCATGCCTTTAAAAGTAATGGACTGAGTTTCATCCAGGTTAAATTTAGCCAATCGCCATGCGGCGGCGCAGGGCAGCAGCAGCGCAGGCAACAACCAAAATATAGAAGCATCCAGCCCGTTGGGTTCCCGGGCCACCGACAGCCGTAAAAATTGGTAAATAATTAACCCGGGTGCTACGCCAAAACTCACTACATCTGCCAACGAATCCAACTGCTTGCCCATGTTGGAACCGGCATTCATCAACCGGGCAATAAAGCCGTCAAAAAAATCAACCACGGCTGCAATTCCAATAAACAAAGATGCCAGGAATATCTGTTCCGGCATGTTCATCATTTGTGTGCCATCGGGAGTGGAAATTAAACTAATGCCGCTCTGAAGAATGACGATGATAGCCAGGCATCCAAAAAACAGGTTCAGCAGCGTAAAAATATTAGGGATTTGCTTCATTAATGATAGAATTTGAAAAAAATGGAAACGATGTAAATAATTATTTTTTCATCAACGATTCAATTTCATCTGTTGTTATGGGAATCTTCTTCATCAGGTCTTTATTCCCGCTTTTGGTGATCCAGAAATTATTTTCAATGCGCACGCCCATTTGCTCTTCTTCGATATAAATGCCGGGTTCAATGGTAAATACCATTCCGGCCTGTATGGGTTGCGTGCGGGTACCTATATCATGCACGTCGATACCAAGGTGATGGGAAATGCCATGATACAGGTATTTACGATAAGCGCGGTTGTCTGCGTCTTCATTTTTTACATCTGTTTTTTTCAGCAGGCCGATTTTCAGAAACTGTTTAGTCGCTTCCTCACCTACCTTATCGGTATAATGCAGAATGGAAATGCCAGGCTTTAAAATAGATGCGGCATAATGGTGTAAATGCAGGCAGGCGTTATATACTTCTTTCTGCCTTTTGGTAAACCTGCCATTTACCGGAACAGTGCGGGTAAGATCGGCGCAGTACCGGCCATATTCTGCGCCAAAATCCATCAATACCAGTTCGCCATCCTTACATTCATTATCGTTCGACACATAATGTAAAGTCCTTGCCCGGTCGCCACTGGAAATAATGGATCCATAGGCCGGGCCTGTAGACCTGTTGCTTAAAAATTCATGAAAAATTTCCGCTTCAATTTCGTATTCCATTACACCCGGGCGAATAAAAGCCAGCAAACGCCGAAATGTTTTTTCAGTGATATCAATGGCCTGTTGCATCACTTCAATTTCCAGGGATGTTTTTATTGCCCGCAATTCTTTCAAAATTCTTGCGCTGCGTCCATATTGATGCAAAGGGTAAAGACGCCGCATTTCCTGCGCATAACGGTAATCTCTTACGGCTAACAGGCTGGCTTTCCGGTCATTTTCATTGCTGTTCAAATAAATGGTGTCAGCGAGGTGTATCCAGGGTTGCAGTAAACCATCGAGGGTATCCAGCCAAACTATGGTGGAAATGCCAGATATTGCTTCCGCCTCCTTTGCCCTTAAGCGGTGGCCATCCCATTTTTCTTTTAGTTCATTGGGGCGGACCAACACCAATACTTCACGGTATTTTTTATCGGGGTTGCCGGGGAAAAGAATGAGCATGGAATCTTCCTGTTCAATACCTGTAAGCCAATATAAATCAGAGTTTTGTTTAAACGGATACAAAGCGTCTCCATTAGTAGGTAATTCGTCATTACTGTTAAATATGGCTATCGCATTTTTTTCCATGCGTGCTGCAAACCTTTTGCGGTTTTGAATAAAGATTTGAGGATTTAACGGTAAATACTTCATTGGGAATGCTTTATTCGTTTGAATAATAATGCAATATCTGCATAAAATGCCGGCCCGCAAAACCGGCAAATCCTTCAACCTTTAAAAGTGATATTTTTTTGCAGGCGCAAAAAGCCCGGCACAGAAATAGGAAGCCTAAGGAAATTCTAAAAGCTAACGATCGTTAGGTATATTGACAATTGATCTTTAGCTTTGTCTTTCAAATCGTTCAAAATGCCAGTACCTGCAATCCTCTTTCCACCCCAAAAGTTATTGCGCTACGGATTACTAATGTCCGAAAATATGCATTACCAGTGCACACCCGAAGAGTTGGTGACCGCTACCCTTCGCTCGGGCGAAGGTGTATTGAGCGATACCGGCGCCCTGGTGGTGCAAACCGGCAAGTTTACCGGGCGAAGCCCTAAAGACAGGTTTATTATAATAGACTCTTTAACCGCAGATACGATAGACTGGAACAGCTATAACCTGCCACTTGAAGAACACTACTTTGATATTATATTCAAGCATATTACCGATTATCTTAACGCTCAGCCGGAGCTTTGGGTAAGAGATTGTTACGCCTGTGCGGATGCGGATTGCAGGTTAAACATCCGCATTGTAAATGAAAAACCATGGGTCAATTTATTTGCCTACAATATGTTTTTGCGACCTAACGATGAGGAGTTGGAAGCGTTCAACCCGCATTGGCATGTTTTCTCCGCGCCAGGCCTGCTTCTATCCCCAAAAATGTGCGGCATCGGCCATCCAAACGCGGTGGTCATCAGTTTTACACATAAAATGATTTTGGTAGCAGGTACCGGGTACACGGGTGAAATTAAGAAGAGCGTTTTTACGGTGTTGAATTACCTGCTTGCGAAGGAGAAACAAGTGTTGGGCATGCACTGTGCCGCCAACATGGGCAGTAAAGGGGACACCGCACTGTTTTTTGGCTTGAGCGGTACCGGCAAAACCACGCTCAGTACATCGGCGGATCGCCGGTTGATTGGAGATGATGAACATGGCTGGGGTGAATACGGTATTTTTAATTTTGAAGGCGGTTGCTATGCTAAATGTTATGCACTTGACGAACAAAAAGAGCCAGGCATTTACAACGCCATACACGACGGCGCCCTGGTAGAAAATACCTGTTTTTTTCCCGGCACCAACCAGGTTAATTTTTACGACAAAACGATCACTGAAAACACGAGGGCGTCCTATCCCCTGCATTTTATCTCCCCTGCCGTTGAGCCTTCCGTTTGTCCCGCACCCGATCATATTTTCTTCTTAACCTGCGATGCTTACGGCGTACTGCCGCCCATATCAAAGCTTACTCATGAACAGGGCATGTTCCATTTTATAAGCGGTTACACTGCCAAAATCGCGGGAACAGAAACGGGCGTAACAGCACCGGAAGTGGTTTTCAGCCCATGCTTTGGGGCGCCGTTTCTTCCGCTTCACCCGGCCCAGTACACAAAAATGCTCGGAGAAAAATTAAGCAAACATCAAACCCATGTATGGTTGATTAACACCGGTTGGACGGGCGGGGCGCTTGGAACAGGGAAGCGTATCCCGCTGCGGTATACCCGTGCTATGGTTAACGCTGCTTTGCGGGGCCACCTTGATGATGTGGTGTACAGTACCGATAAATTTTTCGGGTTGGCCGTACCACAAACTTGCCCGGGCATACCATACAACATCATTAATCCCGAGAACAACTGGGAAAACAAAAACGCTTATGTGCAAACGGCTAAAAATTTAGCCTGGCAGTTTATTAAAAATTTCGGGCAGTATG
>DASUFG010000569.1:0-4702 GCA_036274715.1 Agriterribacter sp. | reverse complement strand
TACGGTTTGTAGCGTGCCTGTTTCATTTGCGAATGTAAAATTGTGATCATAACCCATTGCCGTTTCGGAGATATCCTTTCCGATTTTTTTAGGCATGGTAAAATCGAATGCTGTGTTTTTTACCGGGATCATTTCGCCGGTGGGGATGCAGTGATTATCTACTGCTGTGTAATATTGACTGATCAGCCTTAGTTCGTGGTTAAGGATATCGGGTTCTTTTCCTGCCGATAAATTAAAATAGGTATGGTTGGTGAGGTTAACCGGCGTTGCCGCATCGGTGATAGCAGTATAGTCAATAATCAATGCATTGTCGTCGGTTAACCTGTATGCTACAATAACCTCCAGGTTGCCGGGATAGCCTTCTTCTCCGTCAGCACTGTTGTAGCTTAAGTGTAAGCTATTTTTTTCAGGTGCCCAGATAGCATTCCATACCTTTTTATCAAATCCTGCTATCCCGCCATGAAGTGTGTTGCCGTTATCATTAGGCGCAAGCAGGTACTCCTTCCCATCCAGCGAAAACCGTGCACGGGCAATACGGTTGGCATAGCGACCTACCAGGCATCCAAAAAATGGGTTGTTCTTCTGTAAATAACCTTCAAGCGAATCAAAACACAAAACAACGTTGCCCGCTTCGCCATTCTTATCGATTGTAATAATATCGGTAATGGCTCCTCCATAATTCAGGATCTTCACGGTCATTCCTTTGTTGTTGGTAAGGGTATATTGTACTACTTCTTTTCCATTGATTTGCCCCCATTTTTTGGGGTTTTCATTTGGCATCATATGCTATGTGTTTTATTCCATTTTAAGCGCGTGAAGATATGTGCTAAAGCGCTGGATTATTCAATCTTACAAAAAAAATGCCTTATTGGTGTGAGGATGTGTTGCAGGATAATGTAATCGTGTATCCTGAAAGGATAATTTTTGATATGGTGGATTTGAACGGAAAATCTTAATATCTTCTTTGAGGCATGCCGTTTTTATCAATGACGGTTAGGGCCTGGTTAAGATTGATTGCTTGGTTTGTTATTATTTCCTCAATAATGCGTCCTGGCTGCTCTGGCTCATAGGCCTCAAGCCTTAAGTAAATTATCCCCTTCTCTGGTTTGTAGTTGTGCCGGAATATAAGTTCTCCATAATCTCTATCAAATGTCAAAATTATCCTTTCTTCATTAATAGCGATTGTCATAATCTCAGCATCGAGGATACTTGGGTTGTCCATGCCAATAGAGAGAACATCGTAGCCCTTTGCTCTTAAGTAGTGAATGCGCTTGTAAGGAAAAATTTTCGTTGGCTAATAACTTCATGTATACTTAGGCTGACTTTTTTACTGGGGAAAATAAAAGACCATCCTGGATGCACTCCTGGAGGTATGCAAAAACTGCCTGGAGCGATTCTTTTGTGAGTCGTGGATAATTTTCCAGAATTTGGATTTCGCTCCATCCCTGGGCAAGCAATCCAACAACATGTTCCACCGATATTCTCGTTCCTTTAATGGTAGGCTTACCAAGCAGAACTTCCTTGTCTGAAACGATATAATTTTTCCAGTTCATTATGCGAATTTAACCAATTTCCTTTGAATGGTAGACTTTTATGGCCAGTCTTGGACACCATGATTTTTTTCATGCCCTGCCGTCGTAACCGATGAGTGAATCCGAAATGGCGTTACGAGGTTCTTTACCAGCGATCACCATCAAAGCCATCAGTCATCAAATATTCAGTGATTTTCAAAAGGTGGAATATTCAATTTGTTCTTATCAGTAAAATCATTAATCTTTATTGCCTCAAAAATGAACCGCAATTAAGGCAATGTTTCCAGCCCATTTTACAAAGCCGGATTTGCGAAACATGTAAACGCATTGACTTGTTATGAATAATTCCCTCTCTACCAAAGACTATCTTGTATTTGTTATCTATTTTTTAATTGTTTCCATTTACGGCTACTGGATATACCAGCGGAAGAAAAAAACCAGTACCGACACCAAAGACTTTTTTTTAGCCGAAGGTTCACTCACCTGGTGGGCTATCGGCGCATCGCTCATAGCTTCCAACATTTCGGCGGAGCAGTTCATAGGAATGAGTGGAAATGGATTCACCATGGGCCTCGCTATTTCAACCTACGAATGGATGGCCGCCGCTACGCTTATCGTGGTGGCTGTTTTTTTTATACCGGTATATCTCAAAAACAAGATATACACCATGCCACAATTTCTTAATCAAAGATACAATGGCACCGTAGCCATGATTATGGCAGTGTTCTGGTTATTGTTGTACGTGGTAGTTAACCTCACTTCTATTTTGTTCCTTGGGGCATTGGCCATCAGCAGCATTTCGGGTATTAGTCTTACCGCCTGTATGCTTTTTCTTGCAGTCTTTGCGATTATTATTACGCTGGGTGGCATGAAAGTGATCGGTTATACCGACGTGGTGCAGGTTTTCTTTTTGATTTTGGGCGGATTGGTCACTACTTATCTCGCATTAAACCTGGTGGCAACCCATTTTGGATCAAGCGGCGTGGTTTCAGGATTTAAGCTGCTTACTAAAAACGCGGATGAACACTTCCACATGATATTTGAAAAAGGTAACCCCAATTATTTAAGCTTACCGGGCTTGTCGGTGCTCATTGGGGGTATGTGGATTGTTAACCTCAATTACTGGGGCTGTAACCAATATATCACGCAGCGCGCCCTGGGAGCCGACCTTAAAACAGCCAGAAGCGGGATTTTATTCGCGGCCTTCCTAAAGTTATTAATGCCGGTAATTGTGGTATTGCCCGGAATCGCTGCATTTGTTTTATTTGAAAACGGCTACTTTCAACAGGAAATGATGGTCAATGGCGAGATGATGCCCGACAAGGCCTATCCCGTATTGCTGAATTTGCTGCCTTCGGGTTTAAAAGGACTCGCGTTTGCCGCATTGACTGCCGCTGTGGTGGCCTCGCTTGCCGGTAAGGCCAATAGCATCTCCACTATTTTTACACTCGATATTTATAAAAAGAAAATCAATCCGCTTGCTTCAGAAAAAAAATTGGTTTGGACCGGCCGTTTAGCCGTGATTCTTTCTATGCTGTTGGCGGTAATTATCGCACCATTTTTAGGTATCGACAAAAAGGGTGGATTTGAATACATACAGGAATATACCGGTTTTGTTTCTCCGGGTATATTTGCCATGTTTATATTGGGATTCTTTTGGAAAAAAACAACTTCCAACGCAGCGCTTTTTGCAACCGTAGGAGGCTTTGGACTATCCATATTTTTTAAGGTGTTGCCTTCTTTCGCCAACCTGGAATGGTTGAGCCCCTATGGGTTTTCCAAACTGGTTGACCAGAAAGATGGTCATTCGGTTTTCGAAATACCATTCATCGACAGGATGTTTTTTGTGTTCGCGATTTCGGTGGTTGGTATGTACATTATCAGTATGTACGAAAACAAGAGAGGTGTTAAAACCCATGGATTAGAAATTGACCGGAAAATGTTTGTTACTACGCCAGGTTTTGCAGCTGGTGCCTTACTGGTTTTAGGGATACTGGTTGCACTATATTCCTTGTTCTGGTAAAGATTTAAATAAGCCAGCATCCCGGCCATTGGCATTGCAATTTTTAATATTTGATAGGCCATTGGCTTTGTAATTTAATATTAAAAAATACGGCAACAATGAATACCAAATTGCTAATGACAATAAGTGCCATTGTTTTGGGAGCGACGGGAATGGTTTTGACTTTTGCACCAGGGGAAGTTTTGCATTTTTTGAATTTGACAGAATCGTCACCCATTGTTCTACAAATTTTAGGTGCGCTTTATTTTGGATTTGCCATGCTCAATTGGACGGCTAAAGCAAACCTGGTTGGCGGGATATATGGCAGACCTATTACTATCGCGAACTTTACACATTTTCTTATTGGCGGATTGGCTTTGATTAAATGGGTAATGCATTATGCAGGTTGCACTTATATTTCGGTTTGCGTTGGTTTCTATTTGACATTTGCTTTACTTTTTGGATGGGTATTTTTCACCAATCCTGCTTTGGCCAAGAAAGCGGATTAGTAAAGTATTGACATGCATCATTGCAGGCAAATGAAGGCTGCCACCAATTTTGATTTGCCCTTTTCCAACTGTTTGTTTATCTACTTATAAATTCTACCTGACATTACAGTAGTACCTAAACCAAGTATGGCTATAAGGGTAAAAGATACCCGGAGGTTAGTGAGCTCAGAAATGAAACCAATAAGCGGAGGACCGATCAAAAAACCGAGGAATCCTATCGACGAAACCATCGCTAGTGCAATGCCCGGTAAAATATTTTTTGATTTACCTGCCAAACTATAGGCCATAGGTACTACCGAGGAAGTGCCTATTCCCACAATTAAAAAACCGGTAGTGGCAGTGCCCACATAAGGAAACAGGATGGCGATCAACATACCCGAAATAATAAATACACCGCTACACCTTAATATGCGCTGCACGCCGAACCGGGTAACCAGCCTGTCGGCAGAAAGCCTGCCTATCGTCATGGTAAGCATAAAAGCGATATAGCCCAACCTCGTCAAATATGGAGGTGCCTGGATTACTTTTTCGAAATAAATACCGCTCCAGTCAAACATGGTTCCTTCGCATATCATGCAGGCAAACGCGATAGCGCCCAATGTAATAATATACCTGTCCGGTTTTACAAATATTTTTCTCTTTTCTTTGGTGGCAGTATG
>DASUFG010000568.1:0-5064 GCA_036274715.1 Agriterribacter sp. | reverse complement strand
CAAATGAATTCTTACTAACGATCATGGTAACACCGTGATTTTTCCTTTTTCGATCCTGAAATGTATTTCATTGGTCAGTTCAAGCTTGCGCAATAGCTGGGAGACGTTGGCATACCGGCTCAATTGACCCGTGAAATGGAGATCGCCTTCGCGTTCAAAAGTCACGTCTACATTATACCATCTTTCAATCTGCCGCATAACGCTGTGTATGTTTGCACTGTTGAATACAAATTTCCCGTTTTTCCAGGCTACCGCCTCCTCTACATCCGCGTTACGAACAACCCGAAAAGAACGCTTGTTATTCAGCACCGCCTGTTGACCCGGACTAATCAATGCATCACCCTTCTCATTACTCACTTTCAGGGAGCCTTCCAGCAGTGTAGTATGTATGCCATTTTCATCGTCATAGGCCATTATATTAAAGTGGGTACCCAGAACATTGACGTACATATCTTTTACTATCACACGGAAAGGTCTTGAGACATTGTGCGCTACTTCAAAATACGCTTCGCCTGTTATTTCCACTTCCCTTACACGGTCACTGAAATCTGCCGGGAACCGGATAGAGGATGAAGCATTCAACCATACCTTTGAACCATCAGCCAGCATTACCTGGTATTGTCCGCCCCTCGGCGTAGCAATGGTGTTGTATACCATTTTACCCGGGCTATTGGAGGTATTTCCTTTCTGATACTGAAGCTGACCATTGCCAAGTTTTATGACTCTTGTATTACCCTGGGTTCCCAACTGCCCGTTTGCCGTGCTGTCCAGTACAATGGTGGAGCCGTCTCCCAGCATGAGGGTCGCTTTATTACCCCCCGGCGCGATGTCCTTAACCGGGCCTGCTACTGCTGTTTCGGGCGGCATTTTTTTTTCTACCTGCCGGTTAGCGAGGAAATAATACAGCAGGGAAGAAATGCTGACAATAGAGAGAACTGCAGCCACCCGCAAAAAATTGAACCGCCTTTTATCCCGTACAGCCTTTCTTTGAAAATAGAGATACTCATCCAAACGGTCTTTCATTCGCCTGCCGATTTCATTTTCCTCTTCGTCAGAAAGAAACGTGAAGTCTTCCGGAGAAAAAGTGTAATACCATTCGTCCAGTAATTTTTTCTCATCCCTGGTGGCACTACCATCAAGATATTTATGAATCAGGCTTTGTATAGAGTCAGGGACATGTTTCATCCAATAACTAAGTGACATGAGATGAGCACAACACCCATTCTTTCATTAAAAAAAATAAAAATTTGTTGTTAGAGAAAAACCTGGAGTATTCCTTTCATCGAAAAACGCAGTTGATGGAGTGCCTTGTTGATTTGATTTTCAACGGTTTTTGGCGATATCTTCATTTCCACAGCTATTTGCTTATTGGTCATACCTTCTTCCCGGCTGTACTTGAATATCGTGCGGCACCTGTGGGGCAGCATGTCAATCTCCCTGTTTACAAATTCCAGAAGATATTTGTTGTGGAGCGAATTTTCCAATTTGAATTCCGATACGGGTTCGCTCCTGGAGGCAAGGTATCGTTGCTCACCGGCGCTTCTCCTGATGGCTTTAAAAATCATATACCTTGTTGCCGCTGCGAGATAATGCTGGAGCGACTCGATCTTTTGTGTATGCCTGTTTTTCCAAAGACTGGCAAAAACGTCATGAATAATATCTTCGGCAACCTGGATATTCCTGAGGCGGGAAGTAGCGATGCCAAAAAGCGTTCTCCAATACCTTCGGTACACCTCGCTAAAAGCATGCTCATCATCTTCTGTTAAAAGATAGAGCAAAGCATCATCGCTGTATAGTTGATACCCATTCATTAGTTTTGGTCAAAACCGCGAAATTGTATGCACTAAGTTGCAGCCCGGTTATCAGTTCTTTTGATAAATTAATGACAAGGATCCTCATTCCTCCAAAACCTCAGCCACCCTTCATGGTTTGCAAGGAAAAATATTTTTACCACCACCATATTATGCACCGAATAAGGTTTGGGTATAATACACTCCGATCGCGAACTATTCATTTAACATGAAGGTTGATTAACAAAAGTAATTATTTCAATTCAGTAATTTTCTAATTAATATTGTCTTATCATGAAGTTTTTATCGTACTTGAAAAGTCCCTCCCCGGAGTACAAAGTAGCAAACATGCAGGGATTTCCAAACCGTATAAAATTTCAAACGTTTGCAATTCTGCTATTTGTTTTTTTTACGTTTCTGGCTGCATGTAAATCAGCAGACAAACCGAACACAAAATTTTCAAAAATACCTTCCGATCATAGTCATATCGATTTTCGTAATGACATAAAAGAAGATGAGGACAATAACATCGACACCTACGAGTACCTCTACAATGGGGGAGGTATAGCCATTGGTGATCTTAACCAGGACGGGATGCAGGATGTATTGTTTACGGGAAATATGACTGCCGATAAAATATACCTGAACAAAGGCGATTTGCAATTTGAAGACATTACTGCTAAAAGTGGTTTTGCAAGCCGGGAAAAGTGGAAAACGGGTGCCGTGATTGTGGATGTAAACGGCGATCGGTTGCCCGACATATACCTTTGTTATTCGGGTACCGGCACCGATGAAGAAAGGGCCAACGAACTCTACATCAATACGGGTATAATAGATGGTGTGCCCCACTTTAAAGAGTCGGCCAAAGCATATGGATTGGACGCCACCGGCACCTATACGACGATGGCGGCTTTTTTTGACATGGACAATGATGGCGATCTCGACATGTTTATGGTAAATCACGCAGACATGTTTTACAACCCCTTTTTCAATTCCGAAAAATTGAGAAAGACAAGACATCCCAAATTCGGGAACCGGTTGTATCGCAACGATAATGGCTATTTTACGGATATCAGTGAACCAGCAAATATTGACGGCAGCGGGCTGAATTTTGGGCTGAGTGTTGCCATCAGCGATATCAACAACGACGGCTGGTCTGACATATATGTTACCAACGATTATGACGAGCGGGATTTTCTTTACCTGAACCAACACAATGGATCATTCAGGGAGGTTTTAAATACCTCCGCGCAGCATATTTCCGAATCTTCAATGGGATCTGATATTGCTGACTACAACAACGATGAAAAACCGGATGTGGTGGTGCTCGACATGTTGCCGGAGGATAACTTCCGCCGAAAAACATTAAAAGGGCCGGACAACTACGATAAATATATGCTCCGCCTCAGCCATGGATTTCATCACCAGCAGATGCGCAACACCCTGCAGTTAAACAATGGGAATGATGAAACCGGTGCTCCCATATTCAGTGAAGCTGGTCAATTAGCCGGCATATCGAATACCGACTGGAGTTGGGCGCCGCTGTTGGCCGATTTCGACAATGATGGATGGAAAGATCTTTTTATATCGAACGGGATATTGAGAGACATGACCAACCTTGATTTTGTGAAATATGCGTTAACCTATTCTTCCAGGTCAAAACGGCAGACACAAGACAAAGAAAAAATGTGGGAGCAGATCCGGGATATGAAAACACCGCCCTTAAACAATTACATATTCAGGAACAACCATGATCTGAGTTTTGAAAATATGACACAGCCCTGGGGCATCACGCAAACCACCGTCAGCAACGGCAGTTCCTACGCCGACCTGGACAACGATGGCGACCTTGATTTGATCATCAATTGCCTGAACAACGACCCGCTTCTATACAGGAATAATACCCAGCGAAGTGACAGCACCCATTTCCTGAGAATACAGTTTGCCGGAGAAGGAAAGAATACAGCAGGAATCGGTGCCAGGATCACCCTCGCTACCGCACATACACGCCAGATGCAGGAGCAATACCTTACCCGCGGATTTCAGTCATCGGTAGATCCCGTGATGCATATAGGGTTGGGAAATGATAGTGTAATAGATGAACTGACAGTGAGATGGCCTGGCGGCAAAACATCAACATTCACCGGTCTAAGATCCGATACAACACTTACGGTAAATGAACAAGCCGCAACAGGAGTAGACAAGCAAGAGAAAGCGATTACTGCTCAACCGCTTTTTTCAGATATCACCGCAACATCAGGAATCGACTTTACGCACCGCCAGCCAGGGTTCGTCGATTTCAAAATATTTCCGTTGCTTCCTTTTCAATTATCGAAGATTGGTCCATGCCTGGGAAAGGCAGATGTAAACCGCGATGGATTGGAAGATCTTTTTATCGGCGCCTCATCCGGGCAGGAAAGCGTATTGTACCTGCAGACAAAGGAAGGTAAATTTATTCCTTCTTCCAGCCAGCCATGGAATAACCATAAGGAGATCACTAATGCAGACGCATTGTTTTTTGATGCAGATGGTGATGGAGACGACGACCTCTATCTTGTAAGCGGTGGCGCAGAATACAACGCTACCAGTAAAAATTACCAGGACAGGATTTTTGAAAACGATGGTAAGGGCATTTTTAAACAGGTAGAACGGGCATTGCCCGAAGAGACCATCAGTGGGGCCCTTGCCCGTGCTACTGATATTAACAAAGATGGCTTGCCGGATATTTTTGTGGGGGGCATGTTTACGCCCGGCTATTTTCCCCTGGCTCCTGAGAGTTTCGTGTTGAAAAACAAAAGCGCCAAGGGTAAAATTGCATTCGAGAAAGACACTGTTTTCCTTGCTCCTGCTTTGGCAAAGATGGGCATGCTCACCGACGCGGCCTGGATGGATATTGATAAAGATGGCTCGGAAGATCTTATAGTAGCAGGACAGTTTATGCCAATCCGTATATTTCTGAACAAAAATGGAAGGCTCCGCCAGGAGTTGGAAAGTGGTGGGTTCGCAGAAACCGATGGCTGGTGGCGGCGACTGCTTGTGGCCGATTTCGACAATGATGGCGATAGTGATTTTGTTGCCGGAAATCTTGGGTTAAACAGTTCTTTTAAAGCCACGGAAAAGCAACCATTGAGCATTGTGTATGGTCCTTTTTATAACCAGGGGGTTATTATTTCTATTCTCAGTTATTACAATGGTGACAAAAACTATCCCTGGTATTCTAAAGATGAAATGGAAAACCAGGTTCCCTCTATACAGAAAAACTTCCCGCAGTATA
>DASUFG010000567.1:0-7106 GCA_036274715.1 Agriterribacter sp. | reverse complement strand
TTACCTGTTAGGTTTGGCAATGGCACTGGTTGTATCCTATGTCATGAAATGGTTTATACGGATACAGGAAAAAAGCTTTTTCATTCTCGAATTGCCCCTATACCGTGCACCCCGGTGGAAGAACGTGATGGTGACTATGGTAGAAAAAGCGAAAATATTTGTGATGGAAGCAGGAAGGGTGATATTGGTGATCTCGCTTATTTTATGGGCGTTAAGCAGTTATGGCCCGCCGCAAAGAATGAAAGCCATAAAGGCCCGCTATGAACAGCTGGCCCTGCAGCCTGCAAATGATGCGGCAAAATTAGCGGAAGAGAAGAAAGCAGAATTACTCGAGAACTCGTTTGTTGGCATATTGGGTAGAACGATTGAACCCGTTATTCGGCCACTGGGGTATAACTGGAAGATCGGCATTGCATTGATTACTTCATTTGCCGCACGGGAAGTATTTGTGGGAACGATGGCTACCATTTATAGCGTAGGCGGAAATGCCGACGAAAACGACCTTACCCTGCGCCAGAAAATGAAGGCCGCCACCTGGCAGAACGGTGCTAAAATTTATACGCTTGCTGCCGGTGTTTCGTTGATGATTTTTTATGTATTTGCCATGCAGTGTATGAGCACCCTGGCTATTGTGAAACGCGAAACAAGATCATGGAAATGGCCAATTATTCAACTGGCCTATATGACCGGATTGGCCTATATCCTGAGTTTCATTACCTATAATTTGTTAAAATAACAGTGGCCAACATTCAATTTAGTATCTTGAAGCATGAACCGGAATCCATTCAGTAAATCAATTCACATACCCCTCAGAACGTCGAGCTTTCTATTTGCGCTGACACTTATCGTTTTTGCCTCATGTTCGGGGCCCGATACACCGGATAGCACCGATGATGGTGAACCTGAATTGATCATGGAACAACCCGATACCGTGTTATTCTGGACGGTGGATGGCGAGAACAGGGAAAAATTAAGAGTATATAAAGATACGGTAACCATTACCGAACCGCAGAGCATTGTTAATGGTATTAATTCCATCTACCCCGACATCCACCTGGAGTTTGTAAAACTATCCGGCGATACGGTGTATACCCATATTGACAGCTCCTTTAGTTTTGCCAACGACATGGGCTCTTTTGGCGCATCAGAATACATCTCCACGGTTGTACTCAACCTTACTATGCTTAATAACGTGAATTACGTAAACCTTGATTTCCCACAGGGGAGTCATGCCACACCGGGCGTTTTTGCCAAAAGCAGCTACGCCATGTTTAAGGAAAAGGAGGACTAGCAACGAGAACCAACATCCCTTTTAAAATTCCCATCCTTCATTTTGCCCCGCACCCACCCGAGGTAACCAGGTGCTTGTTATCCCCGAAATAAACAGAGGGTGCAGGTAATACCACAACCCTTTTCCGCCGTCCACTAAAATAAAAGCTACTCGCGCTCAATAAGAGTATTTCTTCGGAATAAATATTTGTACCTTAAGAGTGATATTCCAATCCTCCAAAAAAGCATGGCTAAAAAAGTTGAGCTCCCAGCCTTGAATAACATCTCACTTTGAAAAAACATCCCGGTACTGTTTCCATCCTACCCGCGCTATTCGACAAAGTATTTAATTGAGGTTGCAACCGAAAAATTATACCATATATAGAAGCCCTGGAAACTCTCTCTACCTTGCTAAGTGATACTAAAAATTCCTTATAAAGAAAACCACACCTATGCAGGGCTACCCACCACAACGAAATTGCTAAATTCCTAGTTATGCAAACCCTATGATAAGCAGGCAACTTCCTGTTGCTTCATAAAGCAGGCAAATGCATTTAACAGGTGATAAAAGAAAAATGATAAACTCAACAATGACAAAAGCTTCTGAAAGAAACCGTAAAAAGCGATTGTCCACCACCAGCATCTTTAACAGGCAGTGGTATTTACAATCAGGCGATGGCTCATCAATAAAAGCAGCAGCAGGCATAGAGGCGATGGCCGCATGGGCAATAACAAAGGGCAACCCTAGAGTTACCGTTGCAATAATAGATGAAGGGTTTGACCTTGATCATCCCGATCTCAACCTACCAGGTAAAATTATTCACGCAAGTAATTATAATAAAACGAAGAAAAGCTTCGCGACAAAAAAAAACGTCATTAACCATGGAACCATGTGCGCGGGAATAGCTCTTGCTAAAACCAGGGGTAATGGAATGCTGGGTATTGCAAATGGCTGTTCTTTTATGCCCGTATGCATACCCCCCGATGCCGACGACAAATTGCTGGTGAAAGTATTTGAAGAAACAGCCGTACATGCAGATGTGATCTGCTGCTGCTGGGGGCCGCCGCCAATTTATCACCCAATCTCCGACGCATTGCACAAAACGCTCACAAAAATAGCCGAGAAGGGTGGCCCGCGAAAAAAAGGAACGGTAATTTGTTTTTCAGCTTCCAATTATAACGCACCTGTAAATAACGCCGACAATAACCAATTCTTCTGGCTCGATGAAGAAACCGGCAGCTTGCGGATCACTAAAGGACCTATTCTTAACGGCTACGCAGCCCATCCATCGGTTATTGCGGTTTCCGCCTCCACCAGCCTTAACCAAAAAGCGGCCTATAGCAATTGGGGTAAAGAGATCAGTGTATGCGCTCCGGCTAATAATTTTCATCCCATTGTTGAAGCCAGCAAGGTTAAAGGTCGTCGCGATGTATGGACTACTGGTAATAACGGTTATACCCGTCAATTTGGAGGCACTTCTGCCGCAACTGCTCTTGTTGCCGGAGTAGCAGCATTGGTATTATCCATTAACCCGAACCTTAACCCGGCACAGGTAAAAAAAATAATAGAAGATACGGCAGACAAAATTGAAGATCCTGAACCGGATATTGTTTTGGGAAACTGCATGGGTACTTACTGCAATGGCCATTCGTGGTGGTTTGGCTATGGCAAGGTAAATGCTGGGGCGGCGGTAATGCGGGCAAAAGAAATACGCCGGGAAAATAAAAAATATTAATAACCTCCTAAATCAACTTTTATGACTATCATGACAACAAGCCGTTGCTACTGGGTAGATTGGATTTGCTTATTCGACAAACAGCCTACTCCAAAAGACATTCAGCAAAAGTATTCCAGAATGAAAGAATACATAGAAGGCTATTTAAAGAATTTGTCTCAAAAACAGGCCAAAGGACCGGTTGGAACTAGCTCATCCCCGGGGCAAACTTGGGAAGAGTGGGATAGAAAGAAACTCAAGTGGTGCCCCATACCTCCTCCAGCCGCAACTAAAGGAATGCAAAATCTTCCTAAAACCGGAAAGGATTGGATAGCGCTATTACATATGGAATGGGACCAGATGAATGACGCACCCCGGGTTTATAATTTTAAGGCTTATTTTGAAGCCCATAAGAGTAAGAAGCGATACACCGGGGACACAAAGGGCTCCATGACACCACCAGCACCGCCAACACCGCCAGGCCAATTGTAAAACAAAATCGTTTAGCAAGCATCACCCAACTTAAGAACCTGGTGGTTCGTTTACGATGCGGGAAATAGACGTAGACACGATGTCGCAAAAAGTACATATACTGATTTTCGCAATGCTGTTTTCATCCGCAGTATTGAATGCGCAATGTCCCAATAACGATACGCTATGTAAAAGAATAGCTTTTTTTGCCAGCAGTTCCACCATCCCTGCCAACGAGAAATTAAAGGAACTATTAGCATGGGAAAAGCAGGCTGCAACCTGTTCAACCCTACCAGATACAACCCGGGCTTCGCTTTTGAATAGGATTGGGTCTGTATTTTTTGCCCGGGGCGATTACATGTTGGCTATACAGTACCTGCAAAAATCTATAAAAATTACGGCGACACTTGCTCAAACATCATCAGCACAGTCGCGAGTACTGATTAAAAAATATTTCGACCTAGCCCGGATATACGATTCCCTTCAACATGCTGGCAAACGACTTGTTGCATTGGATAGTTGCGCGGCTATCTCCGCCAGGATAAATGCAGTGGATGTTTATTATTTATTCGCACTGTATGCAAGGGTGCAATACTATTTTGATATCGGAGATTATAACCAATGCATCAGCTATGCGGGCTTTTGCGGAAAACTCGGACAACAATACACCGAAAGAAACCCAGGAGATCAATATGATACAGGAACATGGTATACATTCAGCAGTTTGGGTTGGATCGTAAATTCATTTTTGCGCATGGGTGATTATGATTCTGCAGAAAAACTGCTCGCTAACAAAGTTGAAGAGTGTAAAAAATCCGGGTTAAATAACTATTTGGGCACAGTTTACGGTCAGCTTGCGGAAGTGAAGGAAAACCAGGGAAATTATGTAGAAGCCCTTACATTATACAAACAGGCCCTGAGTTGGGAAGCCGGATGGGGAAGCAGTTATAATTGCCGGGTAATCCTTAATAATATGGGCGTGCTTTACGGGAAACGCTTTAACAACACCGGGCAATCTTTGGTGTATTATAAAAAGGCGCTTTGGTATGATGATACCAAAGCGAATCGCAACAGATTGGACACCCTTGAAATGCTGAACACCGCATCCAATATTGGATATTTATTCGCCCAACAAAATGAGTTTGATTCCGCCTTTAGTTATTTTCAACGCAGCTTTGACTGCATTAAAACCGGCATAGCCGAAGATGACATTCTTCATATTTCACTGGAAGAATTTGCGCGTCAAAAAAAAATGAACTATCTCACCGATTTGCTTATTAATAAAGGAAGTGCTTACCTGCAGCAATATAAGGCCACCGGGCAAAAGCAGGTGATCGAGTCAGCTGTTCGTTTATTTAAGATAGCTGACAAACTGTTTGACCATATGCGTAATGAACAAACAGATACAGGCTCAAAGCTTTTCTGGCGTAAAGATGCAAGGCGGTTGTATGAGCCAGCCATTGAAGCCTGTTATTTGCTGGGTAATACCACGACTGCTTTTTATTTTTTTGAGAAGAGCCGCGCAGTTTTGCTGAGCGATCAACTCAGCCAGCAACGCTGGATGGGCGAAAATGATATCCTGAATCAAACCCAATTGATAAAAAAAATAAACCGATTGGAAAAAGGATTGAACGCGGGTATTAGGTCAGCCAGCAACAATACAATAACACCTGAAATTTTTGCACTTAAACAGGAACTCGACCATTGGGAACAGCAGATTAAGACCCGGAATCCCCTGTATTATCAAAGTTTTGTGGATACAGGGTTTATTACGTTGCAATATGTACAACAAACTTTATTGAAAAAAAATGAGGTTATACTTGAAATTTTTTCAGGCAGCAAAGCTGTATATGCCTTACTGGCAACAACGACACAAAAATATTTAACGAAAATAAATAAACAGGATTTTGAACAATGCACACAACTTTACATTTCCTACCTGTCCAACGCAGGGTTAATGAACAGAAAGTTTGATGATTTTGTAAACACCTCCCATCATTTATTCAACTTAATTTTTAAGGATATTCCTTTAACAGGTAACCGCATCATTATTTCTCCCGACGGGCAATATTTTCCGTTTGAATCTTTAATAACCAGTAACGAAAACAAACCGGTTACATATTTCATAGCAGGTCATGCAGTAAGTTATACATACTCCGCCCGTTTTATTATGAATGATTTTATAAATGAACCAACCACGGGCGGTAGAGATTTTATGGGCATTGCTCCCGTTAATTATCCATCGTCATTTTCACTGGCCGCACTTCGTGGAAGCGATCAATCACTCTACAAAATCGCTGGCTATTTCAACAATGCCGTGAACCGGGTAACCTCCCATGCATCGAGAAATAATTTTCTTCAGCAGTTTTCGCAATACCAGATCATTCAACTATATAGTCATGCCTCCGATAGCAGTAGCAATAATGAACCGGTTATTTACTTTGCAGATTCCGCTTTATATCTGTCAGAACTGGTAAATGAATATAAACCGCTTACACAATTGGTGGTACTGTCGGCCTGCGAAACAGGGAAAGGAAAAAATTACCAGGGTGAAGGCGTTTTCAGTTTCAACAGGGGGTTTGCCGCATTGGGAATCCCCGCTGCGGTGGCGAATTTATGGTCTGTCGACAATACCTCAACCTATAGGCTCACAGAACTTTTCTACAAATGGCTTACAAAAGGCTTACCCACTGATATCGCTTTGCAAAAGGCGAAACTGGAATTCCTGGAAACTGCGTCTAAAGAAAAATCAATGCCTTACTACTGGGCAGGGCCGGTGCTGATCGGCAAAGCCGATGTTATTAATATGCATACCTCATACTCCTGGAAATGGATCATTGCTTTTGCAGGCGCGGGATTCGTGTTGTTTGGGGCAGTACGAATATGGGGCTTTCCTAAAAACAAAACCTAAGCCATTCCCGAATATACCATTTACCTTCATAACAGCATACCTTACACGAGTTACGGGTTTTCAATACAGCAGTTGGTGCTTCATTTATTATTTTTGTACTATATTTAATCCAGGCAATTCATAAAAATGAAAAATTGGAATTTTGGAATTATCGGGGCTGGTATGGTGGCCGATTTTCACGCCAAATCTATTCAAACCATACCAAATACCACATTAAAAGGGATATGCGATTCGGGTTCCGGAAAAGCGAAATTTCTGGCAGAGAAATACAATTGCACCGTTTTCCCT
Source organism: Agriterribacter sp. (assembly GCA_036274715.1). Taxonomy (GTDB): domain Bacteria; phylum Bacteroidota; class Bacteroidia; order Chitinophagales; family Chitinophagaceae; genus Agriterribacter. The sequence continues at coordinate 452 of DASUFG010000567.1, read as the reverse complement.
GACTATCAAACTATGCTGCGCAGCACTGAAATCGATATGGTGTGTATTGTAACGCCCAGTGGCATGCATATGGAACCCGCAATTGAAGCTGCATTACAAGGCAAACACGTGTTGTGCGAAAAGCCATTGGAAATTTCACTGGAACGAATCGACAACATGATAAAAGCCCATGCGAAAGCCGGTACTTACCTTGGCGGCATTTTTAACTATCGTTTTACAGATGCGGTGCATCTATTGAAGGCCGCGATTGATAAAAAGCGCTTCGGAACCATTACACATGCCTCCATTCATGTACCCTGGTGGAGAAGCCATGAATACTACCAGAACAAATGGCGCGGCACCTGGGAAATTGACGGTGGGGGCGCTTTAATGAACCAATCTATTCACATGGTAGATATGCTTCAATATTTGATGGGACCGCTTGATTCACTCAAAGCTTATATCGCCACCCT
>DASUFG010000566.1:0-2306 GCA_036274715.1 Agriterribacter sp. | reverse complement strand
TTTACATTACATTTAAACACCTCATATAATTCGGTAATTAATAGCTGAATATTATCCTATCGACCCAGAACAAGATATTCCGGATTCGCTCCACGCCACGTATACAATTAACAAAGCAGGTTCACGTCAAAACAAAAAAAGTCGGAAATTTGCGTAAGTAGTCATTCGGAATTGCCCGGCGTTAAAAACTGGTAAAAAACAGGATGGGGATTTTGGCCATATGATGCAACCTTCTTCGTTTATTCCCGAACAATCTGCGGACTTTATTGCTACTGGAAAAAAATGTTTTGGTTTCGTAAATTAAATGAAATAAAAGCCCAATATCTGGCTATAATTTAAGAAATTTGCGGCTCTCTTATAAATTCTGAAAAATGAGTAATACAGCTACAACGTTGTTTGACAAAGTATGGGATTCGCACGTAGTGAGAAAAATTACCGGCGGTCCCGATGTGTTTTTTATTGACCGGCACTTTATCCACGAGGTAACGAGCCCTGTTGCATTCTTAGGTTTGCAGCAAAGAGGACTTACAGTAATGTTTCCCGGCAAAACCTTTGCTACAGCCGATCACAATACACCTACCATTAACCAGCACCTACCGGTTAAGGACCCGCTTTCCGCCAACCAATTGAAAGCGCTGGAAACCAATTCAGCAAAATATGGCATTTCGCATTGGGGTTTGGGAAACCCGAAAAATGGTATTGTGCATGTGGTAGGGCCCGAAAATGGTATTACACTACCCGGCATGACCATTGTTTGCGGCGATTCGCATACCTCTACACATGGTGCTTTTGGCGCTATCGCTTTCGGCATCGGCACATCCGAGGTGGAAATGGTGCTTTCGTCACAATGCATCATGCAGCCCAAGCCAAAAAAAATGCGCATTAATGTGAATGGGAAACTGGGTAAAGGCATCACGCCCAAAGACGTAGTGCTCTACATCATTTCTAAATTAACGGCTGCAGGCGCAACAGGTTATTTTGTAGAATTTGCCGGGGAAGTGTTTGAGAATATGAGCATGGAAGGCCGCATGACGGTTTGTAATATGAGCATTGAAATGGGCGCCCGCGGTGGTATGATCGCGCCGGATGAAACTACGTTTAACTACATTAAAGGAAAAGATAAAGCGCCCAAAGGAGAAGCATGGGATAAAGCACTGGCTTACTGGAAAACGCTCAAAACGGATAAGGATGCCGGCTTCGATAAAGAATATCATTTTGAGGCAGCAGATATTGAGCCCATGATAACCTATGGCACGAACCCCGGCATGGGCATGGGCATTACCAAACATATTCCAACTGCTCAACAGGCTGGTGGTGGCAAATCGAGCTATGAAAAATCACTTAATTATATGGGCTTCCATGAAGACGATGGAATGCTGGGTAAAAAAGTTGACTATGTTTTCATTGGCAGTTGCACCAACGGCCGGATCGAAGATTTCCGTGCCTTTGCTTCTATCATAAAAGGTCGTAAAAAAGCCGACCATGTTACCGCCTGGGTGGTACCAGGTTCGCATATAGTAGAACAACAAATAAAAGAGGAAGGCATACTTGATATTTTGCTGGATGCAGGATTTCAACTTCGCCAGCCCGGATGCTCTGCCTGTCTTGCCATGAATGATGACAAAATTCCCGCCGGGAAATATGCAGTGAGTACCAGTAACAGGAATTTCGAAGGCAGGCAAGGTCCTGGAGCGAGAACAATGTTGGCCAGCCCCCTGGTGGCGGCGGCGGCAGCAGTAACCGGCGTGGTAACCGACCCCCGGGAGTTGATGAGTTAAAATGTGCAATTTGAAATCTTAAATTTAAAATCAATAGATGGCTTACGATACATTCACAGTGCTCAGAAGTTCGGCGGTTCCAATGCCCATTGAAAATGTTGATACCGACCAGATTATTCCCGCGCGTTTTTTGAAAGCAACAGAAAGAACTGGATTTGGAGATAACCTCTTCCGCGACTGGCGATACAATAACGACGATACCCCTAAAAAAGATTTTGTGCTGAATAATCCCATTTATTCGGGGAAGATATTGGTAGCTGGTAAAAATTTTGGCAGTGGCAGCAGCCGGGAACATGCAGCATGGGCTATATATGATTATGGATTCCGCTGTGTGATATCCAGCTTTTTTGCCGATATCTTTAAGGGCAATGCTTTGAATATCGGAATTTTACCGGTAACGGTTAGTGAGGCTTTTTTAGATAAAATATTCATTGCGATTGAAGCTGATCCCAAAACTGAAATTGAAATAAACCTTCCCGATCAAACCATCACTATCCTGGCAACCGGGGCAAGTGAAAAGTTCGACAT
>DASUFG010000565.1:0-2347 GCA_036274715.1 Agriterribacter sp. | reverse complement strand
ACCGGGATTTAACCGGTTTAACACTTCCGCGGCTTTTAATGCCTTAGGTAATCCAATATCATCAGTTGAATACAAGGTCTGCCGATGCAGGTTACTGGTTGAAACAGTGTCATCATCTACTATTCCTATTGAACCCACGCCGGCCCCAACAAGATATTGCAATACCGGGCAGCCCAAACCTCCGGCGCCGATAACAAGTACTTTTGACTGTAACAGTTTATTTTGTGCCTGCTCGCCAAATTCCTTCAAAATAATTTGCCGGCTGTATCTTTCGTATGTTGTATTATTGGTACTCATTTTTATCCACCTGAAAATGGCGGTAAAAGGGCGACCTCGGTGCCTTCACTCAACGCCGTATTCTCCGAAACCACCTTCTTATTAACGGCAACCAAATAGCTCATATCTGCCAGTGCAGGATGGGTTTGCAATATCAATGCTTTCAATTGGTTGGTATCCGTAATTCCCTCCAATGCAAAAGAATCCTTGCCCACGATATCCGTAAGCTTACCAAATGCGATGATGTTTATTTTCATTGTGCACATTGACGATACAAAGCTAATTAACCCTGAACAGCTTTATTTAATTAATCTTTTGCGATCAGGCATGCGTAAACAAGAGTTTATAAGTAGCAAGCATCAGCACCGCGGCCAAAATATTTTTCAGTATCACCTGTTTGAACCGAAGGGAACCTAAGTAGGCGCCGCATATTCCGCCGGTAAAAGCAATCGCCACATAGGCATACATATCCGGACTGAACGTAACCCCTTTGGTAACCTGCCCTGCAAGTCCTGAGAATGAATTCACAAAAATGAACAGGGCGCTGATGGCGGCAGCCTGTTTCATATCCGTCCATTTTAGTAATAATAAAACGGGCGACAAAATAATACCCCCTCCAATCCCTATCAAGCCTGATAAAAAGCCGATTACAGACCCGATCAGCGCTAATAAATAGAATGGCGGCTTTTTTATTTCATCTACCTTGATGTTTGTGAAGAAAAGGAAACGTATAATCGGAATCAATAACAGCAATCCCAGTATTTTCTTATAAATAGAAGCATCTACATGAATCATTCCACCCACAAATGCCATGGGGATGGACGCTAAGGCCAGGGGCCAAAATATCCGCCACTTAAAATATCCGCCCCGGTAAAATTGTATAAAGGCAATGATGGATACAAACAAATTAAGCAACAGGGCAGTGGGTTTCATTACATTGGGCGAAACACTGAATATTGCCATTAATGCCAGGTAGCCGCTGGCGCCGCCATGACCCACCGATGCATATAAAAAAGCAACGATAAACAATAGCAGGTAGAATATAGTAATTGTTTCTGTCATGTAATGTTATATTGGAAGGATATTAATTGCCACCATTTCTCCCTCTTCACAACTGGTTATAGCTTCATCTATTCTTACCAGGCAATTTGCCTTGGCAAAGGAACTAAGCCGGTAAGATTCCTGGGCATCCAGGAGGGTAACCCTGTTGTTTGCATACCATCCTTTTAAAAAATGTGTAAGCCCCGCCTTTTTTTGAAAGGATTTTGCTAACGGAGCTTTGATGATCTTGGAAAGATTTTTCCTGTTGCACAATTTTTCCAATGCCGGAACCACATATTCGTAAAAGCAGGTGAGTACGGACGCTGGATTACCCGGTAAACCAAACACAGGTTTTTTTTCTTTCATGCCAAAGAATAATGGCTTACCCGGTTTTTGTTTTACTTTATGAAACAAATTTGTTACCGTGCATGCTGTCGTTGCCTGTAATACATAATCATAGTCGCCAACGCTTATGCCACCGGTTAGCAGCACCATATCACTTTGCAATAATGCATCTTTTAAAACAGATTTTAACTTTCCAGGATCATCATCAACTTCTGTTATTCGCATATCCGTGAAATGCAATTGTTTTAAAGCGGCTGCAAGACTAAAGGAATTGGATTCGTACACTTGCCCGTAGTGAAGTGGTTTACCCGGTTGTTGCAATTCTTTCCCGGTAACGATAATACTTACCAAAGGTTTGCTGTATACCGCTACTTTGCTTACTCCTGTACCCGCCAGGAAGCCGATAGCTGCGGCAGATAAATAGCAATCTTTTTCCAATGCTAACGATCCGGCTTTAATTTCCGCACCGCGTACACGCACATTATTTCCCAGCTGCAAGTTCTCGTCGTTAATAGCCAGGTAACCATCTTTTACGCTTACTTTTTCCTGCATTACCACGGTATCGGCGCCCGATGGTACCGGTGCGCCTGTAAAAATCCTTGCTGCCACGTTTTCCTCCAATGTAACTGGCTCATTGCTGCCTGCAGGAATTTCACCCTTGATTTTCAAATGCTCCTGCCGCTTC
>DASUFG010000564.1:0-3456 GCA_036274715.1 Agriterribacter sp. | reverse complement strand
CACATGAACGAAGACCTGTATCAATTGGATACTACCATTTTCAGGAGGCCGGGAGAGCAGGGGCGGTTGTTTTGAAGTCAAAATGAGTGTTTCTGGATACGTGGACAAAGTACAGGCATATTTAATAAATAATCCTAATACAACCAACATCGACCTGCTGGAATTTGGATTATCAAATAATTTTTTACCTAAACATACCAAAGTCATTCAAGACGAAATCAAGAAAACTCATAAACTTCAGGTTACTTCCCTTGATGGGAAGCCTGCAATAAGTTATTACATTGGAGATAAAAAAAGATTAGTCAACATCAAATTGCTTAACTAAAATTATGGCACAATCTTCTATCGAATGGACAGAAATGACCTGGAATCCTACAACAGGCTGTAGTAAGGTTTCTGCCGTAGGGAACTTTACCGATTCACTGTCGAGGAACTGTTTGATTACGAGATGAGCGATATGAATCTTCTCGGAATGATGACCAATTTTATTTACGACGAATTTCATCCCGATCCTATATACGACAATACGCGGACCGCAACCGAAGAATGCATCAACTACATCCTGCAGAAATCAACCATGGAGTGGATGCACAATTTTCAGAGCGATAACCTGAGGCTAAATGCAAAGTTTCCACTTACAGCCGAGCAGTTAAAGGAAACCGTCAACAACTTTAAAGCTGCATACGATGACCTTCGGATAGACAACATCAGCTCAGCCGAATGCACGGTTAATGGAAACGACTCGCGGGTGAGCGGAAGCTATTCCATCAGTTTGAACGCAGGCATCCGGAACTATACCGTATCAGGTAATTGGGATGTATACCTTGAAAGAGATCAAGACCTTGGCTATTGGTATATTAACAACGTGCAGATAACTGGAATTGATTTTTAAATTTGCGATCCTTTTAATCCAGTCGACCATCTCAATTTTCATCGTCATTATTGCAGAACGCATATATTTTACGCTTTGTTTCATCGGAAAATCCCGCTATGTCTTTTTCAGATATTACTTTTTCAGTAAACAATGTTGCAACAGTTTGAAAATACTTTGAGCCGGTAAGCCAATTGTACCGTTGAGCGATATCTTTATCGCGCAGGTGTATTTCACGATACACCTGTTGATACGCTTGCCTGTTTGTTATTTTGTCCAAACGCCAGGTTTTAATAACTTCCTCAGTACTCTCCAACGCCTTTTTGTATGCATTTTCAATCCCAATAGCGATAAGTTCACGTGCTAATTTCTTTTCCCTCTTGTTAAGATCAAAAGTCATATTTGGATCATCTTTTTGAAAATATGGTGGTATGGCAAATTCGAAAGACCGTGTTCATCATCCTGCAAAATTAAACCTTGTGGATAGAAAAGCACCCACTCTAAAAATTTCTCTACCGTCAGGGTGTTACCCTGGTTAGCACCAACAGTTTGCCGGTCCGTTGCTTGTGAGCCATCAGCCCAAAATGAGTCAAGCCCCTATTATACAAGTGAAAGATAAACCGTAAATTGTAGGTACAAAACTGGCTTATGCGTATTTCTGTCGCAATCGTGTTGCTTATTTTAGTTGCTCAAAGTATGTATGGGCAGACGCGCAGAGGGTACCCGGTTAATGCCGGTCAATCGCCAGGCAAGGTGATCCCCGACTCGGCAAAATATCTGTTGCCCGCCTTTACAGAAGGTACTGCCTTTCTAAGAAGCGGGGGTTCGTTACCAATGCGCTTCAACTACAATTACCTGCTCGATGAAATGCAGTTCCTGAATGCGAAGGGCGACACGATGGCCATTGCTGATCCTGCCACCTTAAAAAAAATTGTACTTGATAGTATTATTTTCTACTTCGACAAAGAATACCTGAAAGAAATTGAAAGAGCGGGGAACTATAAATTAGCGGTCTGGGAAAGCCTGGTGCAAACTCCATATAAAACCGAAGGAGCCTACGGCACAAAAACAGCGTCATCTTCTATCGAATCTTTTTCACGGATATACGCAAACGGAAAAGAATTCAAACTGCAGGTACAGAAGGATGTACTGTTTGTGAAGGTGGCTGACTTTTACGTGGGTGATGCTTATGACCATTTTAGAAAAGCAAACAAAAAAGCATTTTCTAACCTGTTTTCCTTAAAAAAAGAAGAGTTGGATGCCTATATCCGGGAAGAAAAAATCAACTTCAATAGCGAAGAAGATCTCAAAAAGCTATTGTACTTTTGCGCCGAAAACTAACGTGCGTTTATCATTCCCCTAATCTCGTTCCAATTCCACAAGCTTCTTACCTGTGTTGTTCATAATAATTTAGTGGAATCGAAGCCCTCAGATAAATAATCTCTTTACTCGTTAACGGTGGCGTATGCACCACAGCAATAATATCGTTTAACTGCCCGATTGTTCTGATCCCTACCACGGCGGTACTAACAGCCCGTTGAAGCAATGCAAACCGGAGGGCAGTTTGGGCAGGCTTACGGTTTAACCCCGATATGGCTTGTATAGCCGAAGCCGCATTATACACCTCATCTTCGGTATATTTTAGGTAAGTCTGGGCTGGTTTGTTTACCAGCAAGCCGCCGGCCAGGCTTCCGCGTGCGAGTACCGCAATATTATTTAACTCCAGCAGTGGAAAGCAGGTTTCTTCCGCCCGCCGGTCGAGTAAACTGTACTGCATCATAACACTCACCATTTGGGAGCGCTGCACATATTCGCGTATCACATTGGGGCGTATAGAAGAAATCCCATAGTGCCTTATTTTACCGGCGGCCTGCAACACTTCAAAGGCTTCAATGGTTTCGTCGATCGGATCGTCAATGGTACCGCCATGCAACTGGTAAAGATCGATATAGCTGGTGTTCAATCTCTTCAAACTTTCTTCCACTGCAGAAATAATGTAACTTTTACCTGGGTTCCAATCCCAGCCACTGCCATCGCTCCGCCATTGGTTACCCACCTTGGAAGCGAGAATAACCTTATCTCTTTTACCAGCAAGGGCTTTACCGACCGTTATTTCGTTCAAGCCCTTCTGGTATAAATCTGCCGTATCAAAATAATTTATTCCGCCATCAATGGCCGCATGTATCAACCGGGCATTTTCTGTGTTATCAGTTCCCAACGACATACAGCCAAAGCCGATCTCGCTTACATTTAACGACGATTTTCCTAAAAGATGGTAGTGCATGCCGCGTATACCTTTACGTACAAAGTTCTGAACAAAAAGCAACTCCCAAACTATTTATATGTTAATATCGACCCGGCTGAAATTGTATCAGAAACCTGGCAAAGACCAAGTCAGGAAATATCTACATTTGCAACTATGCAGGTTGAACAACTTTACAGGATATATGCCCAATATCCATCGGCGCAAACAGATACCCGGAAGCTTAAAAAGGGTGATATTTTTTTTGCATTGAAAGGACCCAGCTTTAATGGTAATCGTTTTGCGAAGCAGGCATTGGAGTCGGGGGCTGCCTGTGTTGTAG
>DASUFG010000563.1:0-24485 GCA_036274715.1 Agriterribacter sp. | reverse complement strand
GGTGGGGGAGTTTTATCAATTATTAGACCGCTTTTATAAAACCACATAGCATGGAAGAAAATGTATTTGGACCGAGAATAGATCTTTCGCAGCTTCATATGTCCATTGCCCGGATGCGCGATGAGATCAGCAAGGTCATTGTCGGGCAACACGATATGGTGAAACTGATTATGGCTGCGCTTCTGGCCGATGGACATGTTTTAATTGAGGGAGTGCCTGGTGTAGCAAAAACTTTAACCGCCCGGCTGGTGGCAAAATGTATTGCTTTAGATTTTTCACGCATCCAGTTTACACCCGACCTCATGCCCTCGGATGTATTGGGTACTTCTATCTTCAATTCCAGGGAAGGCGGATTTCAGTTTAAACGGGGCCCGATCTTTGGAAACATTATACTGGTCGATGAAATTAACCGGGCACCTGCAAAAACTCAATCGGCCTTGTTTGAAGTAATGGAAGAAAAACAGGTAACTGTTGATGGCTACTCACACCAGATGGAAAAGCCGTTCATGGTGCTTGCCACACAAAACCCTGTTGAACAGGAAGGCACTTATCGTCTTCCCGAGGCTCAACTGGACCGTTTTCTTTTTAAAATAACAGTTCCCTACCCTTCGGAGGAAGAGGAAGTGGCGATACTGAACCGCTTTCACCAAACACCAGGTGAAGAAATAACACAACAGGTAAATGCGGTACTATCTGCTACCCAGGTCGACGAATTGAGGATGTTAGTACGCCTTGTGCGTATAGAAGAAAAATTATTACAGTTTATTGCCCGGCTGGTAACGTCCACGCGATCTCACAAAGCCATTTACCTGGGCGCTTCACCGCGTGCATCCCTGTCCATCATGATCTCGGCAAAAGCCATAGCGGCTATGCAGGGTCGCGACTTTGTAACACCGGAAGATATTCTTGAAATGACGACACCAGTATTGCGTCACCGCATTATCCTTACCCCGGAAAAAGAAATGGAAGGTGCTACGGAAGATGATGTGATAAAAGAGATTATTCATGCGTTGGAAATACCCCGCTAAGCATTGAGAAAGCTGATTGCGTTATATCAATCGTTTATGCTCACCCGCAAAGTGTATGTGTTGCTGGCCGCTATAGTATTGTTGTTTATCATCTCGTTTTTTATTAAGCTGCTGTTTTCAGTTGTTCAGTTGCTTTTAGTGCTACTCGTTTGCCTTGTGGCCACCGATGCTATAGTGCTATATGCACGCCGCCATGCCTTAACCGGGAGAAGATTTACAGCGGAACGCTTTAGCAATGGAGACGATAACGTTGTTCAGATCCGCCTCTTCAATCATTTCAGTTTTACCATCCGGGTTAAAATTGTTGACGAACTGCCATTCCAGTTTCAGCAAAGAAACTGGAAAAGAAGCGCGACCCTGCGAGGTGGATCGGATTATCAATTAAACTATGTGTTGCGGCCGTTGCAACGTGGGGAATACTCATTTGGCAATGTCAATGTATGTGTAACCAGTCCGCTTTCCATGGTAGAACGCAGGTTCGTTCTGCCACAGGAACAGGTGGTACCCACCTACCCTTCTTACCAGCAATTAAAAAGGTACCAGCTAATGGCTGTTTCCAACCGTCTCAATGAAAGCGGAATACGCCGGTTACGTAAATCGGGCAGCAGCATGGAGTTTGAGCAAATTAAAGAATATGTGCATGGCGATGATAACAGGAATGTGAACTGGAAAGCTACTGCAAGAACAGGCGGACTGATGGTGAATACTTTTACGGATGAAAAAAGTCAGCATATTTACTGCCTGGTAGATAAGGGTAGAAATATGAAAATGCCATTTGAAGGCATGACCCTGCTCGATTACGCGATTAACGCTTCACTGGTATTGACCAACGTAGCTTTGTTAAAACATGACAAAGCAGGATTGCTCACTTTTTCAAGTCAACCGGAAACCTTTATAGCGGCAGACAGAAAAGGGATCCAGATGGAGTTAATACTCGAAAATTTATACCGCCAGCAAACCCATTTTTCAGAATCTGATTTTGAAGCGTTGTATGCGCATATCCGCAATAAAATAAAATACAGGGGCTTGCTCGTTTTGTTCACTAATTTTGAGTCTGTTCCCGGGTTTCAAAGACAATTACCATACCTGCGCCAGATAGCCAAACATCATCTGCTATTGGTGGTATTTTTTGAGAATACTGAATTGAAAGCGTTGAGAGAAAAAACCGCTGAGAACCTGGAAGACATTTACATCAAAACCATAGCCAATAAGTTTGCATTCGAAAAACGTTTGATTGCAAAAGAGTTGCAACAGCACGGCATACTTTCCCTGCTCACTACCCCAGGGCAGCTAACTGTGAACGCAATCAACAAGTACATAGAATTGAAATCCAGGCAAGCGATATAGAATCGAACCACTGGGTCGCAAAAACACAGAGGCTCCCGCCGATATTATTTTTTTGCGTTATTAATGAAGCAGGTGGCGTTCAACATTCGATGATTGACCCGCTAGCCGCGTTACCCGTATCTTTGCTGCAAATATTAAAACAGGATGTTGCCGGAACAAAACAACCCATTCGCAGAAGGAAAGGTATTATTAATGAACAAACCATTGCACTGGACTTCTTTCGATGTGGTTAGAAAAATACGTTCTACCATAAAAATAAAAAAAGTGGGTCATGCCGGCACGCTGGATCCTTTAGCATCAGGTTTGTTGATTGTATGCACGGGGAGGTTTACCAAAAAGATAAATGAATACATGGCGCAGGAAAAAGAATACACCGGCAGTTTTACACTGGGCGCCACCACCCCCACCTACGACCTGGAAAGTGAACCGGGAAATTTTAAGGACTTCAGTGGCATTACCGAAGCTCAATTGCATGCTTTCACGCAACAATTTACCGGGCAAATTCAGCAGGTTCCACCCGCACATTCTGCCATAAAAAAAGAAGGTAAGCCCGTGTATGAAATGGCACGCAAAGGTATAGCCGTGCATTTGGAGCCCCGGACCCTGTTCATAAAAGAATTTTCCATTTCTCATGTTGAAATGCCAAAAGTGTATTTTAAAGTAGTATGCTCTACGGGAACCTATATCCGAAGTTTGGCACATGACTTTGGCCATGCATTAGGGTGTGGCGCCTACCTGAGCAGCTTATGCCGCACGCGGATTGGCGGGTTTACGGTAGATCATGCAATGAGTATGGAAGCGTTTCAGCAAATGGCGGAAAATGTAATGCAAAATGGATAAAGGCAAAGAAAGATATAATTCGGTGAAGAGCTAGTGGTGCACATCAAGATTTACCACGGTAATAGCTAAAATGGGTAACCGATACCAAATTGAAACGTAGGATGCTTCATGTTCGTAGTAATAAACCAACCCGCATTTTGTGGATTAACATAGCTATCGGACGCATATAGAGGATCTTTCAAACGCCAGCCTAAATCAAAACGTAATAAAAAAAACTTAAAATCGAGCCTCAAGCCAGCGCCTCCTGCTACCGCAATATCTTTGTAGAAACGATTTATGTCAATAATGCCATATTGAAGTTCGGGGCTGTGGGAATTTCTTACCCAAACATTCCCAATATCCGAAAACAAAGCGCCCCGCAGCCAGTACCCGTATACAGGAAAAATATCAAACCGGAATTCAACATTTCCTTCAATTTGTATGTCGGCATACCTGTCATCGAATTTTTTTTCTACTACCCCGGGAGGATCTGTAGTATAGGTTCGGACCCGAACGGTATCATAAAAGATGCTGGAGCCTGGACCTAATTTCCGTAATTGCCACCCCCGCATACTATTAGGTCCCCCGGCAAAAAATTGTTTGAAAAATGGAAGTGTAATATCCTCGCCCTGGTTATTTTGCGTGTCAAACCCAATTCCGTATCCTCCAAACAACCTGAAGGCCCAGGTGGTTTTGGGATGCGTAACATAATGCCTTAATTCGGCACTCAGCTTTATAAAACGATACAACTCGCCCAACGCTTTGCCTGCGGCTGTTTCCGACTTGAATATGCTCCCCAATAGCAAACCCGATTCCTCCGCATACACCCTTACAAAATTGAATACATTAGGCTTAGCTGTATTAAAACGGCGGGTATATGTGGAGTTAATACCTACCACAAGCCCATTATTGTAAGAATATGCCAAAAGTGGATAATCTTCAACAAGCTGTGTAAAGCCGACGTCAATATCATAAATCCGGGTATACTCTATGTTGGGGAACTTGACCTGCCAGTTGGTGTTTGCCTTTTTTCTGAACTCGTAACCAAGATAGGTGTTAACCGTATTGATTTTATAATACTGGTACCTGTCGATATAAGAAGCATCCAGGTTAATAAATGTTCTGGCAGTCAGGAAATCGGCCGGGTTTTTTAATTTAAACGGGATAAGCAGCCGGGGAAAAATGAGCCTGTTACTCAATGACACCTCCGTGGAGAGAATTTTTTTGAAATTTGTAAACTCCACACCGGTTCTCAGCACATTTTCCAATTGAAGCGCTTCCCTGGCAACATTCCTGTTTTTTAACTGAAAATTAAACGCCAGCCCCTTATTCCCGGCATTGTACAATTGATTTTGTGCGGAAAGAATACTGGATCCTTCAAAGTCGGCACTAAAGAAGTATTTTTTGGCGGGAACCATCCGGATAAAAAAATCAACAACCGGTTCACTGGAATCCCGTGGGCGGGCATTAATATTTACATTCTGCCAGGCTTCGATGCGGTTAAAATTGAGCAGGGTTTGATTAAAATCTGAAGCACGGAACAAAGCGCCCGGTTTCAAAGCCACCCGCTTTACCAGAAATGAGGGCTTAAACATGTTATAAGCGCTATAAATCGTATAATCGCCATATTTTGCCCGCTGCAGGTTTTGCCTGTTTATGCTTTGAAATTCGGCGGGTTCATCCGGAAAAATAACTACCCTGCCCACGTTGTACAACCGGGTAACAGAACTGTCTTTCAAAGGAATTTCGAGGATAGATATGTCAATGGTGGGATTTTGATTTCTTTTTTGAGCCTCCACCTGCAGCCGTATTTGTTCAAATGGATCTGCGGAGGCATCAATTAAGGATACATCCACCGTATCCAGTTCGGCTTTCATCATTTCCCGGCTAATGCGGTAGTAACCATTATTGCGAAACACTTCGATCAGGCGGTTGAGTTCCGCATCTATATTTTGCTTGCTGAATGGATCCGAACTCTTAAGCAAGCTTTTATCTGCACTTTCTTTTACAAGCCTTTGCAAAGTGGTATCGGTAAAATGATAGCGGATTGAATCAATCCTGAATAAACTCCCTGTATTTACGACATAATCTACCTTTAGACGGTATTGATCGGGCTTCTCGCGCCTGAAGGCAGTATCGGCCTCCGACCATTCTGCCCGTATACTGCTCCGGTAGTAGCCATTATTATGCAGTAAATTATTCATATTCGCTATAGAACGGTTCACATAATTACTGTCGAACACCGGTGGCTTGCTCAATACATGCCTTACAAATAAAACGTCTTTAAAAACAGGCTTTACGCTATCTTCAATCTGAACCTCCAGCTTATTTTCCAATTCCTTTTTTTCGCTGGAATTCATTTTATCTTCAATGCGTACTTCCGTCTCGAAAACAAATGGCTTATTGGGTTGATATTTTTTTACCACGGTACATGAGGATACGAGTGCGGAGAGGATGATGATAAAACAGAAATAATTAAAAGCAGAAGAATGTATTTTCGCAGACGAATCAGGCATAAATAAATATAAAAAATGCTCAGCAAATCAAGGGTCAAATATATCCAAAGTTTATACCATAAAAAATTCAGGGATGTTGAACTTGTATTTGCTATTGAAGGACCTAAAATAGCTGAAGAATTTTTATTGCATGCGCCCCGGGAAATAGTTGCACTTTATGCCGTTAAAAGTTGGTTAGCCGCTAAAGAATCACTCATCCAATCCATTGCTCCTTCTATTATTTTTACGGTAGAAGAAGCAGAACTTGAAAAAATATCTTCTCTCAGTACGCCCAACCAGGTGTTGGCTATCGTAAAACAAAAAGAAAAACCAGAACTGCCAACTCATCAAAACGGACTGATGTTGATGCTGGATGGCATCCAGGATCCCGGTAATTTTGGAACTATTATCCGTATTGCCGACTGGTTTGGAATTACAAACCTGGTATGCAGTAAGGAATGCGCTGATTTATACAACCCGAAGGTAATACAGGCTACAATGGGAAGTATAATAAGGACAAATGTGGTATATACCAATCTTTGCGATTGGTGTACACAACATGCGGGTGTTGATATGTATGCGGCAACATTACAAGGGCAATCTATATATGATTGTCCTGCATTAACCGATGGAATACTGGTAATGGGCAACGAATCAAAAGGCGTAAATCCTGAATTGCTGGGCTTTTGCAAAAAGCAGGTAACCATACCGCGGATTGGCCAGGCAGAATCGTTAAACGCTGCGGTTGCCACAGGAATTATTCTTTCGCAGCTTATCCGAAAATGATATAACCCATTTGTTTATTCATTCATATAATCAAATCATATGACATTTCAGTGGACAGGCGTGTTTCCTGCGCTAACTACAAAATTCACATCCAACGACACATTGGATATTGATCTTTTTGAAAAAAACCTGGATGCTCAACTAGAGGCGGGAGTAAGTGGTATTATTCTCGGAGGCAGTTTGGGAGAGGCCAGCGTACTTACCGTTGACGAAAAAGAAATATTAGTAAAAGCTGCCATCGAAAAAACAGGAGGGCAGGTACCTGTTATTCTCAACATTGCAGAAGGTTCCACAAGGGAAGCTATCCGGCAAACAGAACTGGCAAAAGCATGGAAAGCAGATGGATTGATGTTGCTGCCCCCCATGCGCTATAAAAGCGACCACAGGGAAACGGTAACCTATTTTACCGCGGTGGCCAATTCCACCGATTTGCCTATCATGTTGTACAATAACCCCATCGACTATAAAATTGAGATCACACTCGAAATGTTTGACGAATTGAAGGCAGTAAAAAACATTGAAGCCGTGAAAGAATCAACCAGGGACACCAGCAATGTTACCCGTATGATCAATCATTTCGGTAACCGGTTTAAGATACTTTGTGGAGTGGACACCCTCACTTTTGAAGAACTGGCAGTGGGTGCAGATGGGCTAGTAGCAGGGCTCGCATGTGCGTTTCCGGCAGAAACCGTAATGTTGTTCCGCTTAATAAAAGCGGGCAGGTACGAAGAAGCACTGGCTATATACAGGTGGTTCATGCCGCTGCTCGAATTAGACATTCATCCCAAACTGGTGCAGTATATTAAATTAGCAGAAACCCAAACCGGCATCGGCAGTGAATATGTAAGAGCTCCCCGTTTAACCCTTGCCGGTATCGAAAGAGAAAAAATCCTGAATGTGATCAATGGTGCACTAACCACCAGGCCAGCATTGCCCGAATGGGTTGGTGAATTGGCCTAAGCGGGATGACCCGGCTGTTCAACGCCTTCAACCAAAAAAAGTATCGTATCTTGCCCCGCTTAAATCATGCAAAACCAATGACAGATATTAACATAATCATGCAAAACGCATTAGATGCGTTTACGGGTTACAGAGGACTCAACAGTACTCAACGGGCGCATTTCTTGAATGAAATCGCTGGTCAAATGGAAGTTGCCAGGGAAACCCTGGTGCAGGCTGCACATGAAGAAACGAATCTTCCGCTACCCCGTTTAAATGGGGAACTGAGCCGTACCACGAACCAGTTAAAAATGTTTGCCCGGCTTATTCAGTAAGGCAGTTGGGTGGAAGCAGCCATTGATACTGCTGATAAAGACAGGACTCCCCCCAAACCCGATACCCGGAAAATGCTGTTGCCCGTAGGACCGGTGGTGGTTTTCGGTGCCAGTAATTTTCCGTTTGCTTTTTCAACCGCCGGTGGCGATACCGCAAGTGCGCTGGCTTCCGGTTCCACGGTGGTTATTAAAGGGCACTCGGCCCATGCGAAAACCTCCCAACTGGTTTTTGAAGCTATGAAAAAAGCCATTGAAATAGCAGCGGTACCCACTTTTACGGTACAGCACGTATTAGGCTCAGGAAATACCGTGGGCAAGGCATTGGTACTACATCCTGCCACTACAGGAGTTGGTTTTACGGGATCTTTCAGTGGCGGCAAGGCGCTTTGGGAATTGTCCAATCAAAGAGAACAGCCTATCCCGGTTTTTGCCGAAATGAGCAGTATTAATCCTGTCGTTTTCTTTCCCGATACCTTAGAGCAAAATGCAGCGGCATTGGCTAAATCCTACGCGGCCTCCATTACATTGGGCATGGGGCAGTTTTGCACCAATCCCGGGCTGTTGCTCGCCATACAAAGTGATGCATTGGATCATTTTTTAAACTTACTCAGTGAAGAAATAACCAAAGTGGTTCCCCAAAAAATGCTGCACAGTGGCATTCATGCCTCCTTCAATAAAGGATTGAATGCTGCATTGTCTCAGAAAGGCATAGAAAAGCTGGGGCAGTCATCGCAACAACCAGGTGAGGGAGAAGCTTTTCCTACGGTAGCAAAAGTAACAGCAAAAGTTTTTTTACAGAACCCGCATTTCCGGGAAGAAGTGTTTGGACCCTATTCATTGGCAGTTTGCTGTGACAGCAAGGAAGAGTTGATAGCGGCGTTGAAACAATTGAAGGGGCAGTTAACCTCCACCGTTATGGCCACAGATGCCGACATTACTGCACACGGGGACATCATTGATCTTCAAACTACCCTTGCCGGCCGGGTAATCTTAAACGACGTACCTACAGGTGTGGAAGTTTGTGCCAGTATGGTGCATGGCGGGCCCTACCCTTCTACTACCGACAACAGGTTTACCTCGGTTGGTACTACCGCTGTTAAACGCTGGGTGCGCCCGGTATGCTTCCAGGGTTTTAAAAATGATATGCTGCCCGATGCTTTAAAAAACGCCAATCCACAACACATCTGGCGGATAGTGAACAACGAATGGAGCAATGGAGATTTGAAAATTTAGACTTGAGAGGATGCCTGCATGAAAAAAACATTTTTCTGTATAGATGCGCATACCTGTGGTAACCCGGTGCGGTTGGTAGCGGGTGGCGGGCCGGTATTGCAGGGAAACAACATGAGCGAAAAACGCCAGCATTTTTTAAAAGAATACGACTGGATAAGAAAAGGCTTGATGTTTGAACCCCGGGGGCACGACATGATGAGCGGCAGTATCCTGTACCCTCCTCACGATCCCGGTAACGATGTTGCCGTTCTTTTCATTGAAACCAGTGGGTGTTTACCCATGTGCGGACATGGCACTATAGGCACTATAACAATTGCCCTTGAAGAAGGGCTGATTGTACCCCGAACGCCTGGTAAGGTGCGCATGGAAACCCCGGCAGGACTGGTGATGATCACGTACAAACAGGAAGGCAGCAAAGTAAAAAACGTTACGCTCACCAATGTTCCGGCCTTCCTGGTGGAAGAAAATGTAGCGGTTAATTGCCCTGACTTAGGCGAACTGGTGATTGATGTTTCCTACGGCGGAAATTTTTATGCTATCGTAGATGTACAAACTCACTTTAAAGGACTGGAGCACTATCCGGCAGATAAACTCATTGCATGGGCAAGGGAATTGCGTAAAAACATTAATGACAATTACCACTTTGTACATCCCGATGACCCAACCATAATGGGTTGTTCGCATATTTTATGGACGGGCGCCGTATTGGATAAAAAGTCATCTGCCCGCAACGCTGTTTTTTACGGCGATAAGGCGATCGACCGAAGCCCCTGCGGCACAGGCACTTCAGCGCGCATGGCGCAGTGGTATGCTAAAGGCAAACTCAAAAAAGACGAAGCATTCATACACGAAAGTATTATCGGGTCAACGTTCACCGGGCATATCGTGGAAGAGTTGAATATTCATGGCAAACCCGCTATTCGTCCAGCTATTGAAGGATGGGCGAGAGTATATGGATACAATACCATTACCATTGATCCCGAAGATGACCCCTATGCATACGGGTTCCAGGTAATTTGAATTTGAGATATTTGATCAGAGATCTGACAAGACTCACAAACAACCAGGGTACCATTAACGTTCCGGGCATTTGATACAAGATCGAGATCATGGCAACAACCCACCAAAATTCTGAACGCTTCGCCAGGTATGAACTAAACGGCAACGGACCTTGAGATGATGGAGAGCTAGCCAGTAAAGCCTTCTAAAATCGTATCTTTATCAACATACATTATTCGTCATTTATAACCATATAATATGAGCTTAGGTTATTTTAGCTATCCTTTACCAGCTAACGAGCCTGTACTGAACTATGAAGCAGGTAGCAAAGAGAAGGCCATTCTGAAAAAAACACTGGCACAGCTTAAAAACGAGCAGGCAGATATACCCATGTATATAGGCAGTAAAGAAGTACGGACGGCGAAAAAAATTCACATCCACCCCCCGCATGAAACAGGTCATGTATTGGGCTATTTTCACCAGGGAACCGAAAAACATGTGCAGCAGGCTATTGAAGCCGCATTGGCTGCTAAAGGGGCATGGGCAGAAATGAGTTGGGAAAACCGGGCTGCTATTTTCCTGAAAGCCGCCGATCTTATCGCCACAAAATACCGTTCCTACATGAACGGAACCACCATGCTGGCACAAAGCAAAAATGCCTACCAGGCCGAGATCGATGCAGCATGCGAATTAATTGATTTCCTGAGATTCAATGTGCATTACCTCAGTGAGATATATAAACAGCAACCCATTAGTAGTGCAGGTATCCATAACCGTATGGAATGGCGCCCGCTGGAAGGATTTGTACTGGCGGTTACCCCTTTTAATTTTACAGCCATTGGTGGCAACCTGCCCACGTCGGCAGCCATGTGCGGCAATGTAGTGGTTTGGAAACCTGCTGATACACAGGTATATTCAGCCCAGATGTTTATGCGTATTTTGAAGGAAGCCGGTTTGCCCGACGGGGTGATTAACCTCATTTACGTAGACGGCCCGGTTCTTGGGAAAGTGTGCTTTTCTCACCGCGACTTTGCCGGGGTGCATTTTACGGGTTCCACAGGAGTATTCAACACCATGTGGAAAACGATTGGCCAAAACATTCCTAATTATAAAACCTATCCGCGCATTGTTGGGGAAACAGGTGGTAAAGATTTTGTAATCGCCCATAAAAGTGCGGATCCGGATGTGGTGGCTACGGCATTGTTGCGTGGCGCCTTTGAATTTCAGGGGCAGAAATGTTCGGCTGCTTCAAGGGCATATATCCCCGGTAATATTGCGGATGAAGTGAAAAAGAAATTGATCGCCGGCGTCAAAAGTTTTAAGATGGGCACGGTTGAAGATTTTTCCAATTTCATTAATGCCGTTATTGATGAAAAGGCTTTCGACAAAATAAAGTCATATATAGACAATGCCAAAGAAGATAGGAAAGCCGAGATTCTTATAGGTGGCAAATGTGATAAAAGCAAGGGATATTTTATTCAGCCAACTGTTATTGAGGCCAAAGACCCCAAATATACCACCATGTGTGAAGAAATTTTTGGTCCTGTATTAACCATTTATGTGTACAATGCCGCTAAGTTTGAAGCCACATTGGAGTTGGTTGATGAAACATCACCCTATGCATTAACCGGTTCTATTATTTCAAAAGACCGGGCTGCCGTTGAGTTGGCCACCAACCGCCTTCGCCATGCCGCGGGAAATTTTTATATTAACGATAAACCAACCGGAGCCGTTGTAGGGCAACAACCCTTTGGCGGAGCAAGGGTAAGCGGAACGAACGACAAGGCGGGTAGCATGCTTAACCTCTATCGCTGGCTGAGTGCCAGAACGATTAAGGAGACATTTAACCCACCCACTCATTACGGCTATCCGTTTTTGGAAGAAAAATAATTTACATTCGTTGTTCAAAATATACATTCGTTGAAAACCATTCTCGATCCATACCGGTTAAACCTTACCATACAGCGATTGGCTTATGAGATTATTGAACGCCAATCCGATCATAATAATACAGTTTTGATAGGCATACAACCCCGCGGTGTTTTTTTGTCGGATAAACTGGTTGCACATATCCGGCACCTGTGCCCGGGCCTTTCCTTTGAGTATGGCAAACTGGATATCACTTTTTACAGGGACGATGTGCGCAACGAACTGCACACCGCCAATAAAACAGATATCCCTTTCTCCATAGAAAATAAAAATGTTGTGCTTATTGACGATGTACTTTACAAGGGAAGAACCATCCGGGCTGCGTTAGACGCTTTACTCGCTTTTGGTCGCCCCACCAAAGTGGAACTCTGTGTGTTGATTGACCGCCGTTTCAGCCGTGAACTACCTATACAACCCGACTACTGTGGAAAAGCCATTGACTCCATCATTTCACAAAAAGTAAAAGTGGAATGGGATAAGGAAGAAGTGGTGATGTATTGAAAAGGCAGGGAAAATGCCAAACATCCCAACAACGTACGGCAGTATTCAGCCCCTGCACATTGCCTGAAAAAACTAGTTTTTACCGGCTATTTGTCAATCATCACACTTGATAAATTTATGCATCGCCGCAACCTCCAGCCAGGATTAATCGTAGCTAACCAACAAATACCGCTCAAACTAGTCGTGTTTGCTTGGTAGATAATTTTGCGTTAACTTTAAGACAACACCCTGATTTAAACTCCTCTGTTGCCATTTCCTTTTCGTACAACACTGTTTTTTATTCGTTCACAATTAAAAATGAAGTCATGAAAAAGAAATTGTTTGCCCCGCTGCTCATTCTTAGCCTTGCGATTTTTTCCTGTCAAAAAAGCAATCTAAAACCAGATGATTCTTCTGCAAAAATGTCGGAACTAAAAAATGACAATGATGAATCGAATGGCGGCGGACCTTATGTACTTAATATGGTGATTAAACTTAGCGGAGACAATGAAGTGCCAGCCGTAATCACAACTACCAAAGGTTTGGCACATTTAAGAGTGAGCACCTCCAGGAAACTGTATTCAAAAGTGATTATCCAGGACGTCGAAATTGGCGACGCTTTAAGATTTTCTCATGTTCATGCAGGTGCTACAGGTGTTAATGGCCCAGTTAAAATATTTCTGTGCCATACACCGGAAGACTTTGGTAAAAATATAGTAACGGATCTGACAGATGAGCAGTATGACCTGCTTATTAACGGAGCAGCTTATGTAAATGCACATTCCAACTTCTATCCTGCCGGAATTGTGCGTGGCCAGATCCGGTAAATATTTCATTCGTAATGCCGGTGCCGCCGGCGCCAGCATTATTTCAATTGGAATATACCCTTCCAAACTTGTGGTTTTACTCTACTTAATCTAGTTCATCTTACTTAAAAACTAATAATTTATGGACTATTGATGTATTTTTTTGAGATAATATTCGTTATCCTAAAGAAAATCCTGTGCTGTGAAAAAGATCATCACCATTGCTATACTATTCCAATGCATTCAAACCTCCCTTGCACAAACCTCGTCGGATACATCGGTGGTTTCTTTTGATACCTCGGTGGCTTTAATCCCCCAGAAAGACAACATTATTACCGCTGAAACGATTGTGAAGATTGAAAATCTTGGTATTAATATTAATTCTGATTTGCCGGAATTGAGACCCACCGTTTCTGCAGACGGTAACCTCCTTTTTTTCATCTGCCAAAATCACCCTGCCAACACGAAATTCAGGTCTGTACCTAATTCGCAGGATATATGGTATTCTAAAAGAGACAGTTCAGGCCTCTGGAGTGAGGCGCGGCACATGCGCTACCCGATGAACACCACGCATTATAACGCTGTATACTGGATATCGCCGGACAACAACCGGATTTTGCTCCGGGGTGCTTTTATTGACGGTGCTTTTTTAGGGAAAGGCGTAAGCATGAGCTACCTGCAGGCAGATAGCACCTGGAGCCCGCCGGACGCTTTACGTATAAAAAATTACGAGAAATACGACAAAGGGAACCAATCCGGGGCAACTATGGCTCCCGATGCACAAAGCCTTTTGCTATACATGACCCCCGAAAGAGGCAGTCCCGATAACGACCTGTATGTTTGCTTCCGCTCGCCGGACGGATCATGGACCGAACCCAAAAGCCTGGGAAAGAAAATAAATTTACCCGAATACGATGAAATGACCCCTTATTTAGCGGCAGACGGGGTAACCCTGTATTTTAGCAGTAACCGCCCGGGTGGGTTGGGCGACAATGATATATGGATGACGAAAAGGCTCGATAAGAGTTGGCAAAAATGGAGTGACCCGGTAAACATGGGTAGCCCGATTAACACCCCCGACTGGGATGCTTTTTTTACGCTGGACGCAGGTGGGGAATATGCCTACCTCACCACTAATTTAGACACCTATGGCGAAAGCGATATTGTACGGGTGAAACTGCTGGAAAAAGAAAAGCCAGCCCCGGTAGTATTGGTAAGCGGCAACGTGTATAATGCAAAAACAAAAGAACCATTGAGCGCATCGCTCATCTATGAAACGCTGCCCGACGGCGTGGAAGCCGGTAACGGCGTGTCGAGTCCCGCCGATGGTGCATTTAAAATTGTATTACCATATGATAAAAATTATAGTATCCGGGCAACAGCCGACAAATTTTTCGCACAGTCGGAAAACCTCAATTTAGACTCATTGGTTAAGGCAGGGTATAAAGAGATACATAAGGACCTTTACCTCTTTCCTATAGAAATTGGCCAGGTTGTTCGACTGAACAATGTATTCTTTGATTTTGACAAATGGGACCTCCGGCCTGAATCGTTTATAGAACTTGACAGGGTAGTAAAACTGTTGAACGAAAACCCAACGATAGAAATTGAGATGAGCGCACATACGGATAGCAAAGGTTCCGACGAATATAATTTTACATTGAGTGATAACAGGGCCCGATCCGTTAAGGAATACATCCTTTCGAAAGGGATAGCCGTGAACAGAATCATCTCCCAGGGGTATGGAGAAACCCGGCCGGTGGCAACTAATGATACCGATGACGGCAGGCAACTCAACCGCAGGGTGGAATTTAAAATATTGAAGAACTAAGAACCGTGAAAGTTGAATGCTTCCTGGTTATGACTTAATACCAGGAGGCATTTTCTTTGAAAAAACAAATTACTGTTTTGGGAAAACAAGTCCCATTTTTATTTCCTCGATTTGCGCAGTATGCCTGCGGGTATGAGCTGCCATGAACAGAATCATCTGGTAACAATCAAGACTTCCAAATGGCAATGTGGCTACATGATTTCGTAAATCGGCATCGGTATTCTTTACATAGCCAATCAGCTTATCACGGTTGTCCTTAAACGAAATGATTGCCTCTCCCGTGTTTGCGAAAGGGGTGTTTTGAGGTTCAAGTGAGGGCGCCGTTTTTACCTTAACACCCCGGTCAGCGCCTTTGATCATTACATCTTCATCCGTCATTTTTATCTCCACTCTCTTTTCGGCGTTTGCCGGCTCCTGGATTTTGCCGTTGGTCATCTGCCATAGCATGATTTCAGCAGCAGCGATATGCTTCACACATTCTTCTATACTCCACCTGTTTTCAACCGGCTTAAATCTAATCTGCGCAACTGAAAGGTTTTTTAAAGAAGAAATTAACTCATCCCTCGTTTGCTCTAAAACCTGAATGGCATACTTTCTTTCCTTTTTTGTAATACCGGTTTTTGAAGGCGATAGCGACAACAGGATAAAAGCGCCAAGAAATAGAACCGTTTTTTTCATAACAATAATTTAGATTGTAGTTGCATCCGTACAGTGCAGAAATACACCATGGCTTGCTGAGCTTCATCTCAAAAACGACCATGTGATTTCGCGCCAAAAGATACGGCAAAAATATTTTGCCCGGCCGTTATTTATCCCACTTAATAAAAATTTGCCATGGTATTAAGCTAAGGCGACTCCGGCGGTTTTACAATCACCCATTATTCTCAAAAACGCCGCCACCATTTTCTTCAGCCCTCCAACATGATTCAATTGATAAAAAACCTGCAATCGCTCTAAAAACAAGGCCCAGTGCGAAAACCGAAAGACGGCCACACAAATACAAGGAAATGACGTAAATTTGACTTAAATTGAAGCAATCGGAACAGCATATTTAACGATTCCCTCATTTATTAACATCAAAAAATCAAGTAAACATTTATGGCAGAAACCTGGAGTAAAAAAGAACGAGAAAAGAAAAAACAGCAAAACAAGAAAGACAAGGCAGAGAGAAAGCAGGAACGCAAGGAAAATTCGAAATCGGGGAAAAGCCTCGATGAAATGCTGGCGTACGTAGATGAGAATGGAAATTTTTCCTCTACCCCACCTGATCCCAGGAAAAAAGTCAGGATTAACGTGGAAGATATCCAGATTGGCGTTCCAAAGCAGGAAGATATTGACCCGGCCGACCTGATCCGGAAAGGGATTGTTACCTTCTTTAATGAATCGAAAGGATACGGTTTTATTAAAGACAAGGAAACCCAGGAAAGTATTTTTGTACACATTAATTCCCTGCTTGAGCCTGTAAAAGAACATAGCAAAGTAATTTTTGAAGTTGAGATGGGTCCTAAAGGAGCCAACGCAGTAAACGTAAAACTGAACAATCAGTAAACCGTAATACCGGTTCGAATAATGGGGGTGCAGCCGTATACACGCGATAAAAAATGATCGCGTTTATCCTTATCTCTTAAACCCCGCCCAAAAAGCGAGTTGTGCCATACCCGGATTGAGCCATTTTTCATAGCTAAATTCCCGATACCGTTGATGTCCTTCTTGTGATGTCAATTTTTTGATGTGCCTGAGGTTGATCTTATCAGAGCAATTCAAACGTTTATTGCCGAATGCAAACATCAAATGCAGTGATGCAGTTCCACATGGCTTTCACTTTCGCTATTGGTTATAAAAAATGCTTTTGTATTTTTAGTGATGAAATCTAAATCAACACACCGTTTATTTATTGAAGAAGCTGAACTTGTTCACGAACAGGTTGGTGCAGGAGTAACCCGAACCATCATTGCCTTCGATGAAAAAATAATGTTGGTGAAGGTAAGTTTTGAGAAAGGGGCGATAGGAGAAATTCACCACCACCATCATACGCAGATCAGTTATATTGAAAAAGGGATTTTTGAAGTTTCCATCAACAACGAAAAAAAAGTATTGGGTACGGGAAGCGCTTTTATTGTTCCCACCAATGCACCTCATGGCGTGGTATGTTTGGAAGCGGGGATACTATTAGATTCCTTCTCCCCCATGCGGGAAGATTTTTTACAGTAAACGCTTCAATGGTTTGATACAGTGCGATAGTAAACGTATGATGAACGGCCTTGTTTGCTTTTGCAAGTCATATTCAGGCCTTATTTATCAGGAAGCGGGCTTCCCTTCCACGCTAATCATCCAGTTAATACCAAACTGGTCGGTCAGCATTCCGAAATAAGAACCCCAAAAAGTTTGACTCATTGGCATTGTTACATTACCCTTTTCGGAAAGTGCTTTAAAAAGCCGGTCTGCTTCCTCATTTTTATCGGTATTCACAGAAATAGAAAAGTTATTGCCGGACACAATTTTTTGTCCAAAAGCCGTTGAACTATCACTTCCCATTAAGATGGTACCCGCGCCTACCGGCAGCGACACGTGCATGATTTTATTGCCTTCCTCTTCGGAAACTTTTGGATTATTGGGGTCAGCGGGCATTTCAGAAAATCTGCCGAGGTATTGAAATTCCCCGCCAAATACTGATTTGTAGAAATTAAACGCTTCTTCGCAATTGCCATTAAAAGTCAAATACACATTTACGGTTGTCATAGCTTTACTTTTGAAACATGATGTGATGTTGCGGTCTGTTACCGGCGAATAAATATAATGTAATTTTTGAAGGTGAAGTGGGGGAACCAGTTATCTATATGGTCGGCACCGACAAAGGAAGGCCAGACCAGACGGGAAGAAATGCTTTCGAATTTTGTAAGCTCCCAACGGTTTGACTCATGGCGTACCGACCATTATGTGATCGGCACCTGAACTTTCCGGCTAAACTGTTATATCTTCTTAGCGAGGCTGCCAATGGTGAGACCCTGTACCAAAATAGAAAAGCAAACAATAATGTATGTTATCGTTACCCAAATATCCCGGTTCATTTCGGGCTGTATGGATAAAGCCAGGGCTATTGAAATACCACCGCGCAAACCTCCCCAGGTTAAAATATACAATGTTTTGCGGGTAACTTTATGCTTCAGCAGAATTAGGACAGACGGCATATACAGCGAGATATATCTTGTAATGATAGAAATAAATATCAAAACAAAAGAAACAAGCAATAAGGTTTTGTTGGTTTCAATGACCAGCAACTCCAAACCTATCAATACAAAGAGCATGGCGTTTAAGACCTCATCAATCAATTCCCAGAATTTATTGACATATTCAGCGGTAATCTGCGACATGCCGTATTGCTTGCCTTCGTTACCCGTTATTAAGCCAGCAGCAACCATGGCCAACGGCCCTGAAACATGCAGAAAGTGAGCAATCGTATACCCCCCCATCACAATGGCTAAAGTGATCAATACCTCTACCTGGTAGTTGTCGATACTCGCTATTAATTTATACCCGGCTACGCCGACAATAACCCCCAATAAAATGCCACCCATGGCCTCCCGTCCGAACAATAATAACACATCCACGGTGCTGAAATTACCATCGGCCTGTGCCAGTTTTAAAATTGTAATAAATACCACTACAGCCACCCCATCATTAAAAAGAGATTCCCCGGCCATTTTTGTTTCTAAAGACTTCGGCACCCCGGCACTTTTCAGGATATTTAAAACGGCGATGGGGTCTGTTGGAGAAATGAGTGCCCCAAACAGCAGTGCCTGTATGAGTGTGATGTGAATGTCAAAAAAGTTCAGTAAATAAAAAGAAGTAAACCCGATGATGATTGTGCTGATAATTACACTAATAGTGGAATAAAGCAGGATACTGAGTTTCTCACTTTTTAAATCTGCGTAGGTGATATGTATTGCTCCGGCAAAAAGCATGAAGCTCAGCATACCTTCGAGAAGCAATTCACTAAAATCTACTTTTTTTATTACGGAAGCCAATAATTGATGAAATGAAGGGAAAAAATACCC
Organism: Agriterribacter sp.; assembly: GCA_036274715.1. GTDB lineage: Bacteria > Bacteroidota > Bacteroidia > Chitinophagales > Chitinophagaceae > Agriterribacter. Next base: position 5,403 of record DASUFG010000563.1, on the reverse strand, counting down.
GATCAATAAAATAAAAAGGGAAAAAACAAGGGAGATCAGCATCAGGCCGATGGTGCCGGGCAATTTCAGGAACCTGAAATTAAAATAGGCAAAACCGGCAGAAAGAACGATCAGTATTGAAAAAAGGTGGAAAAGCTCCATTGTATTATTTTTGAATATTGACTTTAAATTCCGGCGCTTCAACAAGATGAAAAGTGGCTGATGCAAATTTAATTTCTCCATTCATTCCTTCAACCGTTTTCAAAATAATGCACAAAATGAGATACACAACGGTTTCGTGGCCACATTAAGATCAGTGTTCGCTAACTACAGCAAATTACAGTTAAAAAAACCTTCACTTTATTTCTGTAATTAAAGAGGTTCCGCATTCATTGCAACAACTGGCAGAGAAGCATTTGACATAGCTGCATACCCGCATTTGTTCTTCATGCCTGCTTTCGATATTTCGAGAGTTGCATCGGATAATCCAAAGCTTAACAGCATCGAATTGCCTACCCGGTTGCAGTCGGTGCCAAAAACATTTTATATATTTTTTGCCTTGTTGTCATCCTCCTTATTCACCCTGATATTAAATGCCGGTGCTTCATAATTTTCGGGAAGGTAACTGGCGGGAATGCTGGTTGCATTGCCATCCCGTGCCGCACGGTAATGGGGCGAAAGGATTTCTATACCTTTTTCATTAAAAACATCCTGGATATGCTGATGCAGGTCGGAATAAATTACAGCCTGCTTATTGGGCTCTTTTATATATGCATTAACCTGGTAGGAAACATAAAAGTCGTTTAGTCCTGTTTGCAGCACAAATGGTGCAGGTTCTTTCAGTACCCATTCTGTTCTTTGTGCCGCTTCAATAAGGGCCTGGTGTACATCCCTCCAGGGAGAATCATAACCAATGGTAACCGTAGTGTTAATAATTAAACCCTTATCAGGCGCATCGCTGCTGTAATTAACCGTATGACTGTTCATTACCGTTGAATTGGGTATGGATACAATTTCATTTTTGATGGTTCTTACCCGGGTAACCAGCGGCGATTTTTCGATTACATCACCCACCACTTCGCCAATTTTTACACGGTCGCCCAATTTAAATAAACGCATATAGGTTAACACCAATCCGGAGATCAGGTTGGACAAGGAACCGGCAGAACCAAAGGTGAAAAGGAACCCGAGAAATACCGACACCCCTTTAAAAACAGGTGAATCGCTTCCAGGCAGGTAGGGAAATATGACGACGATCATAAAGGCAAAAATCAACACCCTGATTATCTGGAAAGTGGGATTTGCCCAGTCGGCATAAAACCCAGGGACATTCAGGTTACCTCTCTCAATTTCCACTTTCAGAAAATGGATCGCTCTCAATATGTAGCGGAAAACAAATAAAATCACAACAATAGTGATCAGCTTGGGCAGATAATTCCAGAAGCCTAAAGCCATCGCCTTCAGGGGATCTAAAATATAACCGAATAAAGTGTCGGCAAAGTTTTGGGTCCATGGAAATATGCCAAATAAAACAGGCAACGTAATGTAAATAGCCAACAGAATGAAAATCCATTTAATTACCCGGTTTATATTAGTGATGGCCCTTACCTGGCTCGGCGCATCGAATAAAGTATAGTTCTTAAACTTGATGCCTTTGATGAGTTTTCCCTCCTGTTCGTGTACAATTAATGACAACCACTTAAAAAATTTGCCGATATAATATATAATAACAACAATAAGCAGCAACACCAATAAAGCCAAACCAATTTCCTTAAGCAGGGTTCCAAAGCTTGTTTCTGATTTGTATTTTTTAATGGCTTGTGTTATGATCTGCTGGTAATGACCCGCCAGTTCCCTTTTTGTTGTATTGTTCCAAATTGCATCATTTTCCGAAATACTCATTACAATGAAAGTGCCGGCAACAATATCAAAAGTAGATTCGGATTCTACCACTCTCAATGAATCATTTTTGAACTTCACATTGTCTGCAAGTTCCTTGATCCTGCCACTCACCGCCTTCGCCCTTTCCTTCGCCGAAAAACTTCCCGATTTGTTATAAATGAGTAGTAATGTATCGTCGAAAAAACCTAAAACAGGATATGCTTTTGCGGTATGCCGCAAAGAGTCGATCTGCCTTTTTTTCTCTACAAAACGGTTCGCCTCCGCTTCCCGTAAAGCCTGGAGCTGCTTTTCGAGATCCTCTTTTTTAAGGTTATCGGTTGTTTTTAACGCAGTGATCTGGGCTTCCAGCTTTGCCCTCTTCAGCGAATCCGCAATCCGGTACTGTTCTATTTCCTTGATCTTTTTATTATAGTCTTTAAGGATCGCCGCGTTCAAAGAATCATTTTCATTTTTGGGAAGCGTGTCTTTCGGAATAGTATCCGTTTGTGCGCTTATCGTTTGAACAACAAATAATAATGCGGCGATAATGAAGGCGACTGTACAGTTTTTTTTCATTTATTCGTATTAACCAATAGGTATCGTTAAGGTACGAATGTTTCACAAAGTGCAGTGTTCTCTATCATCATTATTGCCAACATCGCCTGTAAACCCAATAAATAGTTAAGCAACAACACCGCAACCGTTTTGAAATATGCTACTTGCTGATGACAGCATTGAAGAAGGATGAAATATTGAAGACTAAGAACAGGACTGGCTATAAAGAAAATGCCAACCTTGCTTTCAAAAGATTTGACACAGGTGAAAAGGTTCTGTAATACGCACAGCTCAGCCTTGCTGTATTGCCAATCAATTGCTTACCCGAAATAATACAATGTTTACAAATTTTCATCGGCAAACTGCGTGCAATAGTCGCGAATCATTTGCCGTGTTTCGCGGAATTGCTGCGCGATAAATTCGTTTGTTCCTTTTGCCTTTGCGGGATCTGGAAAATTGTGATGAAACTGCCTGGCATGGGACGGAAAGACAGGACATTTTTCTTTGGCATTGTCGCAAACCGTAATTACAAAATCAAAATCAATATTGCGGTATTCGTCAACATGGTTAGAGGTATGCCCGGCAATATCAATCCCGTCTTCCTGCATGGCAGCAATGGCGAGGGGATTTACCCCATGCGTTTCAATGCCCGCGCTATAAACAGCGGCCTTTTGACCCGCGAAATGGCGGAGGTAACCCTCTGCCATCTGGCTCCTGCAACTGTTGCCGGTACAAAGCACTAATATTTTTTTCATTTGTTGAAGATTAAATGCACGGGTTTATTGCATGGAAACATTACACGCCCACCACTTTGCTTCGCCGTTCCAGTACAATATTGTCTTTCCAAACCCCATTTTTTTGTCCAATTTTTTCCCGGTACCCCATCTTTCGGAAACCGCATTTCTCATGCAGTACTATGCTCGCGATATTGTCCGGGAAAACGGCTGATTGTAAAGTCCAAAATCCGGCCTGTTCACTTTCCTGTATTAATTGCAAAAGTAATGCCTTGCCGATCCCCTTTGTCCTGAAGATAGCCGAAACATACACACTTACTTCTGCCACGCCGGCATACACACACCTGCCCGATACAGGCGTAAGCGCCGCCCAACCCAGCATCGTGTCGCCCTCAAATGCAGCAATCCGGCAACCGGGTAAATGACTGCTGTTCCAGGCTTCCCAGCCGGGTACTTCATCCTGGAAGGTAGCCATGCCCGTTGCTATACCCTGCCTATAGATTTCCGCAACCTGTTCATAATGCTTTTGAGTAATATTTCTTATTTCCATAATAACGAACTAGCAACAGCCGCCACCCGGCGAACAACAAGCTGATTGCTCCTGCAGTTGGGCCAACTGCGCTTTTTGCTTTACAACCGGAACGCCACAATTTTCTTTGGCCAGGCAGTCCGTTTGTTTAGGAATCAATTCAAAGTCGGTGCCATCGAAATGTAACCCGTACTTGCCAATAGTGTTTGACTGGTATTCCACTTCAATTTCCAGGTCTTCATTGCCCAGTATCTTCTCGCAAAGCGAAATAATATGCAATAGTTTCCGGGGTTTTAAACGATGGTCTGTATCATCGGCGTTCCAGAGTTGAAAGCTGGCTGCTTTTTCTAAGCGTTCCTTTCCCCCGCAATCAATAAAGTGTTTGGTAACATGCCCGATCTCCGTCACATGAAAATGTTCGGGAACATATTCGCCCGATGGCAGTTTAAAATTGACCGCCTCGGCGGTGCCCAGGTGTTTTTTAATTTCTGATAATTTCATTTCAACTTGTTTTAATAATTAACAGCAATTCGCTTTCTTCTTTTCTATTTTGAGCGCGATACCGGTAAAATAAGATTGCAGTTTCGACCATACCTTTTCATCAATGCAATAGCAAATGGCTGTGCCTTCAATATTTCCTTTGATGAGTCCCGCATTTTTCAGTTCCTTCAGGTGCTGCGATACCGTGGGCTGCGCCAGGGGCAACTCGTTTACAATGTCGCCGCAAATGCAGGCATCCACCTTCAGCAGATAGTCAATAATAGCCACCCGCGCCGGATGCCCTAAAGCCTTTGCCAGAACGGCAATTTCGTTTTGCTTATCCGTAAATTGATCCGTTTTAGTAGCTCCCATACTTTAAATATAATATTGCAATATTACGATAAATATAAATGAACAACAATTTTCCAGGAATATTTTTTTCTCCATGCGGTGAAAACATCCGCCGATAAGTGAAAGTTCTACAACGCCTCAATCCTTCTCCTCCAACTCAAAAATTTCGTTCACCGTTTTATTAAACAATTTGGAGAGCTTTAAGGCAAGAATGGTGGAAGGCACGTACCTGTTCTTTTCAATAGAATTAATGGTTTGCCTGGAAACGCCTATTTCCCTAGCGAGGTCGTCCTGTGTTAAATTAAGAATGGCTCTTTGCACTTTGATCTGGTTGTTCATTTGTGCAATTTTTTTAACCATTCAAAATAAAAAACCTGCACCGCCAACAGCAGAAACAAGACCTGGGAGTCCCCGCTATCTTTAACGTGCGCTTCATTAGTTTTAGACATTATATCAACGAGGTAGCCTGTAAAGGGAAGCAGAATAGCATATGCCACCCCAGTTATATATGCATATGTGTAAGATTGCATCCTTTGCTGCGATACCAATTCGTCTTCAATTTTTTCCTTTGATATGGATATGATCAACAAGCCGATTATTATCCCATATCGTGCAAGGAATTTCAGTTCGTCATGTGGCGAAAGATACCTATGAAGCAGCAGCACAACAAATGACATAACTGCTACAACAATCCCTGCTTTTTTGAATGAATGCGGAAGCTGGTATTTCTTCATATTATCGAGGTTTCTCCGCTCGCAATCCATGAACGATTTCTTTGCCATTTTAACAACTTTTAGTGGTGTATAAAAAATATCTCTTTGTTTCCATGAGTCCGGAACTTTAGCTCGTTTTTGCCAACCGGGGTGATCCCACTTCAAAAATTAAGCATGCTCC
>DASUFG010000562.1:0-2673 GCA_036274715.1 Agriterribacter sp. | reverse complement strand
TTTCAGCGCTTTTTTAATCTCATCTGCAGATACATAAGGATATTCTCCATATTCCAAAAAGCTGGGGCGTTGATGTTCCCTGAAAAATTGGGTTACCGCATCAACGTTAGTGGCCCAATCTTCAGGCCATCCCTCCAGATTTACAAAAACAGTAGTGATACCGGTGCTATTGAACAGTGCGATAGCATCTTCAATGTATTTGTCAAAATCAGTATCGAAAATCCCCTGGTACATAAAATGTAAACCAGAACCCACATCAAACAAAACCCATCTCAGGTAATGAAGCTTTAATGGTGCAAGAACTGTAGGCGCTCCTTTTACGGCTTCCTCAATTTGCTTTCCATAGGCACGGATTGCTTCTTCTCTTCCGGGCTTAACCTTGGCAATTACCGTAAAGCCGTAGTTTGCGGGAGTTTTGGGAAAAACCGGTCCGTAGCGTCCTTGTTCTAATGTAAAGTATCCTTCTTTTGGTATGGCAACGGCGGCCGGTGTAGCCCATTCATGATTGTTCATTGATGACTGTTTTGAAATTTGATAAATGTTGCATCAAACGGCGCTAAGTGCTTTGATGATCTGCATTTTTGCAACGTCTAAATCTACCCTATTTTGCCGGTACCGATAAATTCGCATGTGTATTTAACGGGTTAAATGAAATGTGTTTTTAATGATAACAAACCTGGAGGACAGGGCCGAGGAAATGGATACCCATTTGTTGTTCGCTATGCCTTAAAATATATTTTGCTGCAATGATAGCAATATAGCTTCTGCGGTTGCACTTGCGCCGGACGCCGCTCAAGGATTGACGCTTTAAAATGGGAAAGTGATATTGAGGCTTATCAGTGGTAAAATCTTAATTTGCCATATGGCAAACAAAACGTCTCAGCATATTCTCAGCACTTCTGCAAATTTGCTGGGGTTTTGCCTGTTCGTTATTACTTCATTTCATCTTACCGATAATGCCGAAAACAGCATCATTGATGAACTCACTTCTATTGTGGCCGTACTCTTAATTTTTTCGTCTTGTTTCTCTTTTTTATCCATACGGGCAGCCGATCCGGTTAAGGAACGCCGGATGGAAACAGTGGCCGATTATTTGTTCATTGGATCACTTTTCGGCATACTCATTATTATTTTCCTCATCACGCTCCATTTCATTCACTAAAAATGTGCTGGCAATCGGGGTGACACTACGACTCGTTAAAGTAAATACAGCAACCGCGGTTGCTGTATTTAGTAAAAGGGTTTTGGTGTGTTGTTTATTCGCGGGCTTGCTTTTACAAGCCTGGTGTGACGTTTATACCTGTGATTTAGTACCTGGTAATGGTTAGTTTTATAATATCCGTAACGGCTGGTACGGGGTAGGTGTCGCCGATGTAATCAATGGGCTTGCTTTCGGGTGTTTGCGGCGCCCCGCCAAAAGCACCCTGGCTGTTTCCCGCGCCCGGGTATTGATCCACCGCAGTGCCGTCATCATACAGCCTGATTTTATCGCTGAAATCGCCTGTGCTTCCCGCGTTTACACTGCCATCAAAAGAGAAGAACCAATCGTTGGAGTAGCCGAACATAGTGGCAAATGTAATTTTGTCGCCTGGGTGGTATTCAATTTTTTGTTCTATAACACCACCCGGGTTTCCATCAATGGAAGGTAGCAGTACGGTGGTTTGCGGAGCGGGCACCACATACACGCTTCTCACTTCGGGCATTGCGTTCAATGTATTTTTGAGCATGGTTGCATCACCTTTTTGTGCAATATCGGCCAGCCCGTTGCCACGGTCAGGCTCACCCGAACTGAATATGGGGTTGTTTTTACCATTATACACAACGATCAGGATTGGGGATAGGGGAGTGAAGATTTTGGTGTTACTCCTGGCATAATCCCATAGTTTACTGTTATCGCCCATTTCAGCAATTTCTGTGATACCATTGCCCGGCGTGGTTTTGCCATTTTCGAAAAAAGGCATGGCATTCAGTAAATGGCCACCCAGCATGTTCGACACCGCCCAAACACCAGGACTGAAGGGCGTTTCATTGCTTGTGCCACCAGATGTGTTTTTCATGGTAAATGTAAAAACAGAATTGCCATCATAGGTAAGCGTGGCTTTCATCAATTGGCTTGCGGGTAAATAATTGTTACCCTGTGCATCTGTTCCGCTCACCTCGGCAATCGCTTTGTTTTCTGCATCACCGGGATGTACAACAGCCATGCCCGGCTTTTGATTAACGCGCGTGCCATTGTCCCACAATTTTACCTGGTCCGATACATCACCTTCCACAGGCATGCCGTTGCCGTCGAACAAGGTGATACCGGGGTTTGCCGGTGCAAAAAACAGGTCGTTCGACCATCCATACATAGTAGCGAACATCAGGCTCTGACCCTTACCGGCAGAAAAACTGAAACTTAACTCCTGCCCCGGAAAAATTACCGGTGGTACGGGGTCAACGCCTGCACCTTTAAAAGTTCCCGACTCCGCGAGGTCTTTTGCCATCAGTACATTTTCTACTTTTACATAAGTGCCTTTTTTATTGTGGTTGTCATTTTTTTTACACGCTGCAAAAAGCACTATAAAAGCTAATGCGAACAGCTTCGCTGATAACAATTTTTCAAGAGGCTTCATAAAATTCGTTTTTGTAAATGAATACTGCGTTATTGCATTATCAACTTCATACGTTGAT
>DASUFG010000561.1:0-5416 GCA_036274715.1 Agriterribacter sp. | reverse complement strand
TGGCATCCTGGTGCACGTTATACATTTCCATGACGTGGTAGGTAGGTGTGAGGATCATTTTTTCATTGTCGGTAAGGATTACTGCCTGCAGTACATTGATGGTTTGAGCCAGGTTGGCCATGCGCACCCTGTCGCAATGGTTATTAAAAATGTTAAGGGTAACACCGGCGATCATGGCATCACGCATGGTATTTTGCTGGTATAAAAATCCGGGGTTGGTGCCGGGCTCTACATCGTACCATCCGCCCCACTCATCCACTACAAGGGCCACTTTTTTTTGAGGGTCGTATTTGTCCATAATGGATGAATGGCCTTGTACCAGTTCTTCCATTTCGGTGGCTCTTTTCATGGTGGTAAAATATTCCTCTTCAGTGAAAGTGGTTGAGGGCCCTTTTTTCTTCCAGTCAATTACGGCGTAGTGATGCAACGCAACACCTTCCAGCATGTTTTGGGGAACATTTTGCATCAGCACTTCTGTCCACTTGTAATCGGAAGAGCTGGCACCTGACGCAATGCGGAAGATTTTTTCTTCGCTCCCGGAATTCATGAATGTAGCAAACTGGCGGTAAATGTCGGCATAGTATTCCGCCTTCATATTACCTCCACAGCCCCAGGCTTCATTGCCTATGCCCCAGTATTTTACATGCCAGGGTTCTTTTCTGCCGTTTTGTTCCCGCAATAAAGGCATAGGACTGCTGCCGGCTTTATGATCCGTATATTTTACCCAGTCGGATAACTCCTGCACAGTACCACTACCTACATTGCCCGACAAATAAGGTTCTGTTTCGAGCAACTCACACATATTTAAAAACTCGTGCGTGCCAAAACTGTTATCCTCTGTTACGCCACCCCACCACACATTCAGCATGGACGGTCTTTTTTCTTTGGGTCCAATACCATCCATCCAGTGATAGGTGTCGGCAAAGCAACCGCCCGGCCATCGAAGTACCGGTACCTTTAATTTTTTTAATGCTTCTACCACGTCCAGTCGAACGCCGTTTTTATTTGGAATTTTTGTATTGCCATCTCCTACATAAAACCCGCCATAAATGCAATGTCCCAGGTGCTCGGCAAAATGACCATAAATATTTTTATTGATGATCTCTTTTCCCTGGTCAGCATTCAATACAATTGTATTTTGTGCCGAAATCGCCGTGAAGGATACTGCCATTGAAAAAAATAACATTAACTTTTTCATGTGTTTATTTTTTTATTGTCCGTAGTAACTGTCGGAGCCATGTTTCCTTTCAAAATGTTTTTTAATCAGCGCTGCTTTCAATCGTTTCGCCTGGGGGTTGATTTGTTCTGTGAGCCAGGCCATTTTTGCAACCTGTTCCAAAACGGCAGCATTGTACACTGCTTTATCGGCTGTTCTACCCCAGGTAAAAGGAGCGTGGTTCCCTACAATCATCATTTCTACTTCTTCATAGTTCAATCCTTTTTCTTTGAAACAATTGATGATTTGAAAACCGGTTTCGTATTCGTAATTGCCTGTAATCATTTCGTCGCTCATGGGTGCGGCGCAGGGAATGTCAACCGTATTGTGATCGGCATGCGTGGTACCATAAATCGGAATATCCCTCAGCGATTGTGCCCATGCGGTTGCATACGCGGAATGGGTATGCACGATGGCGCCTATTGCTGTCCAGTGTTTATATAATACGGCATGTGTTTTTGTATCACTGCTGGGCCGGAGTTCGCCATCAACAGTTGTACCGTCAAAATCAACAATCACCATTTTGCCTGGCGATAGATCTTTATAAGCCACTCCACTTGGTTTAATCGCAAACACATTCAACTTTCTGTCTGCTACACTTACATTGCCAAAGGTAAATAACACAAGCCCCAGTTCGGGCAATTGCATATTTGCCTCATAGCAAGTTCTTCGAATGGAGTTATAGTCGTTTGACATGCAAGCCGGTTTAATTTTTAAAATGATCTACACACCCTGTTCAATAGCCTTCCCTAAAAGTTTATATTTTTTATACCTTTTGTTATAGATCGCTACCTTTTCCTGGTCTGGAAAATACGTTGCATCAAATCCACTTCCCATGGCATCCATGGCGTCTTCTACCTTGCTGTACATTCCAGCAGCAGTAGCGGCAAACATGGCGGCGCCTACCGCGCAGGTTTGTTCGGTTTTGTGAATTTTGATTGGCATATTCATCACATCAGCCATCATCTGCATGATAAAGGGTGATTTTTTTGCTACCCCACCCAACCCGATCAGCCCTTTTACCGGAATACCTTCGTCAACAAAACGTTCTACGATGGCTTTTGCCCCGAAGCAGGTGGACTCCGCTACAGCCCTGAACATTTTTGGAGCATCTGTGGCTAAGTTTAAACCGGTAAATGCAGCTTTTAATGCCTGGTTGGCATCTGGCGTACGACGGCCGTTCAGCCAGTCAACGCTCAGCTCACTGTTTTCTTCAACGGGTAGTGCTGCAGCGGCTTTGTTCAATTCGGGCAATATACGATTGATGATATGATGGCGTTGCTCATCATCTTCTATCAATTGCAAAGGCCACGCTACTATTTTTTTAAACCAGGCGTAGGCATCGCCAAATGCTGATTGCCCCGCTTCAAGGCCGCACATACCGGGTATCACCGAACCATTTACCTGGCCGCAAATGCCTTTTACTAATTTTCCCGGCATATCGGCAATGGGTGCCACCAGCATGTCGCATGTAGAGGTACCCATTACTTTACTCAGGAAATAGGGCTCTACCTGTCCGCCCACTGCACCCATATGGGCGTCAAAAGCGCCTACAGCCACCACTACATCTGTTGACAACCCCAAACGGTTGGCCCATTCGGGTGAAAGCGTGCCGGCAGGCTTATCGGAGGTGAAAATATTTTTGTGCAATCTTTCTGTAAATCCATCGAGTAATGGATCGAGCGATGCAAAAAAATCATTAGGTGGGTAGCCGTTAAAAGCTTCGGACCACAGGGCTTTATGCCCAGCCGAGCAAACGCCTCTTTTCAGGTTGGCAATTTTTTTGCCGCCGGTTAATAAAAAGGGTATCCAGTCGCAATGTTCAACCCATGAATAAATGGCAGGTCTTAATTTTTCATCTTCACGAAGTACATGCAACAGTTTTGCCCAGAACCATTCGCTGGAATATATGCCGCCCACAAATTGCAGGTAATTGGTTTCGAATGTTGCTGCGTGTTCATTTATTTGTGCGGCTTCCTTTACTGAAGTGTGATCTTTCCATAGCACGAACATGGCGTTGGGGTTCACCGAAAATTCGGGCAAAAGTGATAATGGAACGCCTTCTTCATTTACGGCTACGGGGGTGGAACCCGTGGTGTCTATGCCAATACCCTTAATATTTGAAGCAACTGTTGAACCTGCTTGTTTTATGCAATCGGTAATCGTGTATATTAAGCCTTCTATATAATCTGCGGGATGCTGGCGAAATTGGTTGATCCCCGGATTGCAATACAAGCCTTTTTTCCAGCGGGGATAGAGAAAAGTAGAAGTGGCTATTTCTTCGCCCGTTCCCGCATTTAATATCACCGAGCGTACACTGTCTGTGCCATAGTCAATGCCTATTACAAAGAAAGCTTTGTTCATACAGCAGCATTTTAGATGTCAAATTAACGCTTATTGTATGATGCGCAAAAAAAGATTGACGATGTTAGCTCATTTTTTTCCGGGAAAACCGTGAAGGGTAATATATTATGTTTGAAGTTTGGCTACCTGGCACTGTCACCCGGCTTGGCATGCCATCCCTTCAGTCGCGATGCAGCATTTATAAAATGTAACTTTGTTATTTGCCTGTTATGGCAGTGGTATTTACCGGCTCCACGGTTTTAAGGTAGTTATAAATAGCCGTTAACTCGTCATCTGTCATTCGTTTAAACGAATTCCAGGGCATTGGACTTTTGGGAATCAGTTTACCCATGCGAAAACGTTCAATGAACATTTCTTTCGTCCAGTTAAATATTCGTCCGCTTGAATCAGGTGTAAGATTGGGAGTGATGAATCCATCAATATCATTGCCGCCGGCAAAGGGCTCGCCCTCGAACGCTCCTGCCAGGTTTCTTTTGGTATGACATCCATTGCATTCTGCCACACTCACGGCCAGGTATTTTCCGTAGACAGCGGTGGTATCGGGTACAACGGTTTTGGGTACATCACCATTGGGACCTACCGGCTTTACCATAAAAGCCTTTACCGCTTTGCCTACAGGGTTGAGGACATGACCTGGAATTTCGTGTTTCACCGGTATTTGAGCACGGAGATAGGAGATGATCGCAGTTAGATCTTCATCGCTGGTGTTGTGAAAAGGCATAAAGTCAAATACCGCAGTTCCATCGGGGTGAACGCCATAGCGTAATGCTCTGGCAATTTCCGCATCGGTATATTTGCCAATACCCGTTTCTTTATCGGGCGTGATGTTTTTTGAATAAATGGTTCCCACGGGACGTTCGAACGCTACGCCGCCGATTAGCGGCACCTCCAATCCCAGATTGATAAGGGAGTCGGAATTGGCTTTATTGTGGCAGTCAATACAATGCGCCGAACTATATACCAAATGCTTTCCCCTGGCTATTACTGCGCTATCTGTTGATGCTCTTATTTCGGGGTAAGGTGCCTCGTATTTCAGGTTTTGCCTTGCCATTACGGTTATGGTTAAACTAACAATCAGTACCAGTAGTACCATTACCAGCCATTTCACTATTTTTTTTATCTTTTTCATGTGTTTTATTTTTTATCGTTTTATCATGCCGAATTTATCATGGGTGTTGGTGAACCTCGGCGGCGGCTCACGGCTCATTATATACTGTTGTTTTTAAAAGCCGGGGCAAGATATTGATGCGGGCAGTGGTTTGAAAACAGCCATGGGATGAATTGCAGTAAATGCTGCATGAGTTGCTACAAAATGCATGATACTGTGTCTTTTTTTATAACTTAGGGAATGCTTTTTCTTTTTTTCATACAATGGTTGTTGCCATTTTTTGAAGCCCGTCTATCACCATTCCAGGAGCAGGTTATTGACAGCGATATTTCCATCGGGTATGGGATCGCCCTGGGTGATGTGGATGGCGACGGAAAGCCGGATATACTGCTTGCAGATAAAAAGCAATTTGTGTGGTATCGGAATGGCGACTGGAAAAGGTTTGTAATGATTGACGATTTAACGGAGTATGATAACGTTTGTATCGCCGCCCGTGATATTAATGGCGATGGTAAAGTGGAAGTGGCCGTAGGTGCGCAATGGAACCCTTCTGAGACAGGCAATGCGAAGCAATCGGGATCGGTGCATTATTTGGTTCGCCCGGAGAATCCTGTGGCATTGTGGAAGACAGTAGAACTGTATCATGAGCCGACCGTACACCGGATGCAATGGGTAAAAGCTGCCAACGGTAAATATTACCTGGTGGTATTGCCGCTGCACGGGCAGGG
>DASUFG010000560.1:0-9113 GCA_036274715.1 Agriterribacter sp. | reverse complement strand
ACTCCCCCACCTGCCGGTCGTGAATAGCAGGAGCTTCCTGTATAAAGCGAATATAGTCCGTTATAGATTCGATGATTTGCTGATCGCAACCCGATTTTTGTGAAAGTCGCAAAATAAAATCTTTGTCCATTTTGCCCGTAGCGAGGTTGAAATGGCTGTGGACATGATCTGTAAAGTAAAGGCTCATTTTATGACAAAGATTTTTGTTGTCTCTTTTCTGAAAATATAATCGGCCAATTGTTTTTACAAAATCCAGTGAATCATTTTTAGGAATGGCAATGGCAGGAATAAGTCTTTGCCTTCTTTTGATACCGAGCGCCACGAATATAATCAACCCGGCCAAAGCGGTTAGTAATGCCATACGAAAGGCCGGCTGTTCCAATAGTACGCGCAGCGGGGAAGCGTTTTTTTGCAACCCGTTGGGAGGCTTGTGTAAATAGTACTCATCCCACACGAGTGTTGATGCATGAGCATTTAATGACGATAATAGCTGGTTGTAGTAGCCCATATTGTCTTTATGCAGTAAAAAATAATTACTGAAAGCAAGCGGTGCAGCATGAATGATAAAGCTACCTTCGCCCACCCGCAACCTGATTAAAACTGCATGATTGCCGGCTGCTGTACCCAGCACATACGACATGGAAGAATCGATTGCATTAAACCAGGAGTAAAATTTTCTACCGGGATAGCTATATTGGTTGTGGTTTTTTAAAAAGGGTGGATGTATAAGCCAGAGCCGGAGGGTATCCAATTCACTAAAATTATCATATACCGGGAAACCCGCATCGGCATAGCTGATATCCATATGAAAGAAGTCCTGTACACCATTGCTGAAGTCGTAAGATGATATCAATACATCATTTCCCTTACTCACAAAATGAAACAGTTCCCTAAGTTCCGCGTTGCTGGCATTAAAGTCCTTGCAAATAATAATCATTGCCTGGTTGCCGCTATCATAGTCGAGTACCTTTTCGTCCCAAAATCCCGGTGCGTTCCTGTTTAAGGTGATTTTTGCCCGGGGAAAAACATAGCCCAGGTTATGGTGTGCCACATAGGTCCCATAAGGTTTCTTGTCTTTTTTATTCAATGTTATCCTATGGTCGAAGCGTTCTTTGTTTTCGCCAATCATCAATGCCAGCAACAATAGCAGCAATAATGCGCCCAAGGTGTATGGCAGGGCTTTTTTCAAATCGAAATGTCGTTTTTTTGATACAGCAAACCGAAATCGTTTTTAATGTTTTGATACTGTTGTTTGGTTACCGGCATCTCACCATACCAGGCGTATTCGTAGCTGCGGGTTACTTTAAAAAAATCTTGATAACATGGGTTTTGAAAGAGTTGGGTAAGATACTCGCTATTGGTGGAATCGGGAGAGTAACCAATCAATCCTTTTTCTGAAAATGTTTTGAGCAATTGCAGGTAGGCAAAACGGATAGCCAGGCGGTAATCTGCCGTTGCTTCGGCATCATGCATGAGTTGCCGGAGGTCAATGGTAAAAATATCATTTATCACTCCATCCTGCATCGGCGGTACAAGTGTAACGGACCTTCCGGAACCAAAGATGTTCATCTTGTTTTTCGCCAGGAACCATACTATAGCGGTAGCAAATAATAATAGTATGGTCCACCACATCATTTGCCGGAATGTTGGGGAGCTTAATAATTTGAGAATGGTTAAAAGAACTTTATCGCCAGGCGAAATATCCTCCGATTCTTTCTTTTTTACCTGCAGGTCTTTATTGGCATACCAGAAGGCATCATCTGTTTTGAGTTGCTCTGTAACGGAATCCGGCACCGCCCTGTTCTTAATTTCAGACGAATCATAGAAAGACGATGGATTGGTTTTGCCTGAAAAAAAAAGAGAGTCCATGTTATTTTCTTCATCGTCACTGTCATCCCTGAAGCCGCTTAAGCTATCTAACCTCGCCTCTATACTATCTTCTTCGCTCATGACTGGCACTACAGTATCTGGCTTTTCCTGGGCATAGCCGGCATCAGCAATGAGATGAAACAATAATAAACAGGTATAAAAAAGAGGTTTGATCAAATTTTACTATTTAGCGAATGTTTTCATTCTTTTGTTTACCTGCATCGGGTAAATAATGTAGTACCATATTATATATGCGGCGGAAGTGAGCAATATGAGCGTGCTTAACCATTGCGGCATGAAATAATAACGTGTTACAAAACCCTCAAAAAACGCGGCCACCACAAAAACAGGAATTAAACTCACCAATAAAATTACGCCATCTTTGGCGGCACGCATAAACGCATCCAGTCTTTTTCCTGTTCCGGGAAACATCCAGCCTTTACCTAATATGATGCCCGCCGCCCCCGCAATTACAATGGCAGATATTTCAAGCGTACCGTGAATGAATACTGTTAATACCGATTGCATGCCTAAGCCTTTCGCAACAAATATTTGTTCAAAGGCACCCAACCGCACCCCTTCGCTTACGAGCGAAAAAACGACCGGTATACATAAAAAAAGTCCCTGGGCAAAGTAGCCGAAAGCAACAAAAAGATTATTGATCATAATACCCATCCACATCAGCAGTTCACCGCCTTCTGCATATACGCCGAATGGTTTTCCCTTTTCGATGTTTTCTTCGGTCATGTTCACATAATTGTCTCCCAGCATTTCCCGAACAAAACTTTCATCGTGCTTTGAAGAATAATAACCAACCACAAAAAAGGTAATGAAAAGCACTGCGCAAAAAAGCAAAACGTAATGATGTTTCCGAACGGTCAATGGCACCGTATATTTCCAGAATTCGGTGATGCGGTTCCGGTCCTCTTTCCGGTTTTGGTAAATACTCATATAGGTTTGCGAAGCCTCTGCATTTAAGTAACGGGTTACCCTGCTTTGCGGATAAAATGTTTTCGCATACGAAAGATCGTCTACCATTTGGGTAAACGTGGTGGCCGTTTCATCGGCATTCTCAGCCGGTGTTTCCCCGGCTTTGAGCCACCTGTCTTTATTCTTCTTTATAAAAAGGGCTTCGCGCAACAGCAATTAAATTTGCTCCAATTTAAATAAATAGTTAACATCGTTTACGAACAGCACCACATATTTATTATTGTATACTCATGGGTAAAATTTTTATTCCTACCAATTTTAATATTGACCTTGAATTTGAAAGTGCACCCTTTCACACAAGAATGATAGCGTGGATCATTGATATTGTGCTGCAGGTGTTTTATATAATTATTGCTTTCAATATATACACTTCATTTGCGGGTAATTATTCCACAAGGCAGTCGGGCTATGATATGTGGGCCCTTCAACTGCTCCTGATGCTGCCAGTGTTCAGCTATCATTTGCTGTGTGAAATATTCTGGAACGGGCAGAGTATTGGCAAAAAACTCATGCGGATAAAAGTGGTCAATGATTATGGTGGCAGGGCTTCCCTTAGCCAGTACATGATCAGGTGGTTACTGCGGTCATCGGATCTTTCAATACCTGTTGTTATTATTGCCATTATGTTTGGCTGGATAGGTGCCTTGAAAGCATTGTGGATTACAACATGTATGTTTATTGCAGATGTGATATTGGTAGCCGCCAATAAAAAATCAAAGCGGCTCGGCGATCTTGCCGCAGGAACACTACTGGTAAGTACTCATCCCAAAGGAAAACTGGAGGATACTATTTTTATGGAAGTAGCTGAAAATTATGTTCCTGTATTTCCGCAGGTGATGCGCTTAAGCGACCGGGATATTAACACAATTAAGGGCATTTTGGATACCGGCCGAAAGTTAGGACAGGTGCAAATGGTTGAAAACGCATCTGAGCGGGTGAAGAAAGTATTAACCATCCAATCCTCAATGCCTGCTTTTGATTTTTTAGATACTTTATTGAGGGATTATAATTATTTGTCAACTAAGGGATAGACTGGAGCCGAATTACAGGTTTCAAGGGCAGGGGTTGCCTCAGATATGTGGTTGGTTACTCACTACAGACCACAAACCATAAACTATAAACTCCAAACCGGACTCGCCGTCATTCCACCTTGCCTGTATCCACCTCCCAGTCATCTGTTCTGAATGGGTTTACAGGCAAACCTTCGGTACTGAAAATATTTGCCATTGCTGTATTGCTGAATGCAAATCGTACAGCAACTGGATTCTTAACTGCTTTGTTGGAAAGGATGACGTGGTCGTTTTCTATTTTTACGTCTGCCGGCAAAAAATTTTTATCCTCCCCTGCAATATAAAATTCAGTGGCTTTTTTATCCGGACCTTTCAGGATAAGTCCATTGGGAGCATCATCAAAATATACGATAGCTTTATTTTTGTTTACTTCCATGTTTTTATACATCGGACTTTTATAGGCGGCTCCTCGTTTATTATAGGTCTCTGCTAAAGCCCAGCCAGCCAGCCTTTCACCAACAGCATGCTTATTAATAGGATGAATGTTCTTCACGTCATTTACCAGGTCGGTTATCACCGCCATACCTGTTTTGGGAACAGCGAGTGTTTGGGTTTGCGCTTCTCTCAATAAAGCGCCAATATTTTTGTTGCCATAGGTAAAGGGCGCAATCTGCACATAATAAAAAGGAAAGTCCTTATTCCAGGCTTTACGCCAACTGGTGATCATTGCTGTCATTAACTGTTTATAGGTGGATGCAGTTCCCGTGTTACTTTCGCCCTGGTACCAGATAGCGCCGGCAATATGAAACCGGGTAATAGGTGCAATCATGGCGTTATAGGTAGCTCCCGGAGTAACCGGCCACCAATTGAATGATTTTAATGCAGCAGCAGCTGTTTTGAGGTCGGCATCGTTTTCTACGATCTCCGCCGGTGTCCATACCTCTGCCGGGGTACCGCCCCAGCTGGTATTGATCAACCCGATGGGTACATTTAACTGCTTCTGCAATTGTTTTCCAAAATAGTAGGCTACGGCACTGAAACTTTTTAATGTTTGTGGGTTGCAGCTTGTCCAATTGGATTCGCAATCATCTTGTGGGTATTCAGAAGTTGTTTTTGGGATATGAAAAAAACGGATATTGTTGTTGCGGCTGTCGGGTAATTCCGCGTCCATTTCCGGCAATCCATTTAAACTGCTCCACTCCATATTCGACTGCCCGGAACATACCCACACTTCTCCAATCAGCACATCTTTTAAAACAATAGTATTGTTCCCTTTTAAAGTGATTGTGTACGGTCCACCGGCAATGGGTGTTTGAATGGCGATACTCCACCTGGCGTTACCATCGGCATTGGTTGAATCGGTTGCCGAGTTCCATGAGGTGGTAACGTAAATTTTTTCTCCGGGTGACGACCAGCCCCAAATGTTTACGGCAGACTGTTGTTGTAAAACCATGCTATTGGACAGTACAGCCGGTAGCCGGATATCGGCAAATGCATCGAGACAGGCGATAATTAAAAGGAAAATGGTCAAACAGCTTGCAACTAACGGTTTATTCATATAGCTTTTTTAGTGACTAAAAGGTAGTAAAGAAAAAAACCATGACAAAATGAATTATATCTTCGCGGAAATTTTTTTTAATGGCGATCATTACCTCTCTTATAGGCGAACTGAAGCATGAAGCGTCGAATACCCGCAAAATACTTTTATGCGTACCCGACGAGATGTTCGATTGGAAACCACACGAAAAAAGTATGAGCTTGTCGCAATTGGCAAATCATATAGCTGAATTACCGCGATGGATTCATTATATGATGACGGGTACCGGGTTCAACTTTGTCCAGGAACCTTTTAAACGGCTAAAAGCCACTTCAAAAAGCGAATTGATTGAAGGCTTTGATGCCATTATACGGGAAGCGGTTGAATTGCTGGAAAAAGCGAATGATGAAGAATTGGCTGTTCAATGGAAGTTGAGTAGAGGAGAGGTGGTGATTTTTGAATTGCCCCGGAAAGTGGCTATTCGAAACCTGGTAATGAATCATATCATTCATCATCGCGGCCAATTATCTGTATATCTTCGTTTACTTAATGTTCCGGTTCCGGGTTTGTATGGACCCTCAGCTGACGAGAGATAAGAGAATAGCTTACTATTTATCTTTTACATAACGGAACTGGTTGCCGTTTAATAACGGATGTTTACCCACAAGCATATTATTAGTGAGCAGCAGGGTGAAGTTTTCAAAAAATACTTCGGCTATCGATTTGTCAAATGCAAATTCGAAACTGTTCTCAATTTTATTGGTTACAATAAAAGTAAAAGGATGGTCGGGAAAAAGCGCCGAAAATATCTGTATGGAATCTACCACGTTTTTAGGAAATTTAACGATGCCTTCTTCATTGCTGTATAGTTTTTGTCTTCCCCTCGCAGTATATAATATACATTCTATATCCCTGTTCAATCCTGGATTATCATTGGAAAACTTAATCGTAACAAAATTATCATTCACTCTTTTTGCAGACAATACCTGGAAATCCTTATGGAACTTCGAACGACTGTTAAATACAAGGGTGTTTTTATTCATTTCCCATATGCCCGAACCATACCTGTCGAGCCCGCCATAGGTAAAAAAGAAAGTAAAAGTATTATTATTCTTCAACTGAAAGCCGCTGGCCGTTTCCCGAACCCCTTCTAAAAAATAACTTCCCGTAACATCACTCTCCTGCTGTTGCGCAGACAGGTTGGTAAATGAAAGCATCACAAAGAGTAAAGCGGGAAACAACTTATACATAATTAAAAGGATTTGAGATGGGTTTGGTTAAAACTTTCTTCTTCTCTTCGCGTGCTCCAACCCATCATAAATTTACAGTTTCATTTTTAGAAATGCCGGGTTTGGCCGTTTCGTTTTTCAGCGCTTTAGTTTTTTAACATTAGATGAAGCCTTATGCTTTTGGAGTTACACAGAAAATGTTTGAGTAGATCAATAAAAATCAACTTGCGTACCGGTACAAAGCATGTATTTATTCTATCGCGGTAATCACATTTTTTAAAAAAGCATTCTCATCCATCGCTTCGATCCCCAATCGCACCACTACCAGTTTTTTTGATGGAATAATAAATATGCACTGTCCGCCAAAGCCAGCAGCAAAATACATATCTTCCGGTACGTCGGGATACCATCGTTTTGAAGAATCGGTTTCATCAAATCCGTTTAGCCAGAAATGGTAGCCGTAACGCTCCAATTTGTTGGCCGTAGATGGTTGAACGGTTGCTTGTACCCAATCATCGGGCAGTAGCTGCTCATCATTCCACCTGCCGTTATTATAATACAACAAACCAAAACGGGCATAGTCTCTCGCGGTGGCATAGCAAAAGGAAGAGCCTACATAGGTGCCGGACGCATCAGGTTCCAATACGGTAGAATACATGCCTATCTTAAACAATAAGGATTGATAGGGAAAAGTGTGGTAGCTGGATTCCTCCACACTATTGCGGATTATTCTGCTCAAAATATTGCTATTTCCGCTGGAATAATTAAACATCGTTCCCGGTGGATAAAGTAATGGAAGTTTGGCCGCATAGGCGGCCGCATTTCCTTTTTTAAAAAGCAGGGTGGTAGCGGTGCCGGGCTTCCGGTAATTCTCTTCATAGTCCAGTCCCGCGGTTTGTTGTAATAATTGTTTTAGTGTAATTTTTTCTTTATCCGTGCCGCGCCATTCGCTTACGGGGGCAGCGTCTTCCACAACGAGTTTGCCTTTTTTGACAAGTATGCCGATTAAAGCGGCTGTAATACTTTTGGTAGCAGACCAGGCCGGCATAAGGGTATTCCTGTCGTATCCATCAGCATATTTCTCCGCCACTAATTGCCCGTTGTATACCACCACCAGTGCCTTTGTATGTACCGGGTCTCCGTTATGATATTCCGCCAGGGCATTCTTCAGTACCCGTTCCAGCGCTGATTGATTAATGCCTGTCGGTAATCTATCCGGCAGCAGGTCGCCGTTCGGCCACGGAACCGTGTCTGTATTTATAACCGGTGCGGCGGATCGTATGAATTTTTGATTTCTTATTGTTGTTTCACTGCTGTCATTTACTAAGGTAGCGCCGAGCCCAATGCGGTAAATAGCTTTTCGTTTGGCAAATCCCCACAAGGATCCGGACACAGAACTGTCTCTTTTGTTTAGTGTATAATTGAATAGCGAAAAAGGAAATATGGATAAGTTTTCTTTAATTACCTGTTGTGGGTCGCGATGTTGCAGGTAAAAACCCGAACATAATATTTTGGCGCCATAGGCACTGGCAACTGGTACAGCCTGGTAAGCCAACCGCACAACAAGCACTATCAAAAAAGAAAGCAGTAAAAAAGCAGTGCGATAGAAAACCTTTTTTTGCGGCATAAAAATCCTGATAGTATAGCCTTGGTTTAAGTAAATTGAAAGAAATGGAAAAGGGTGCAGACATAAAAGCTAACAATACCCCAAAAGATAATAAATGATCACAAAAACAAGAATGGAGCCGAGGCAACCACCGCCCCACTTATAAGCGCCGTAACCGGCCAGTAAAGTTCTAAGCCAATTTTGCATATCGTTTTTTTTATTGGTATAATAATAAAATACTGTGCCAACTCAGCAACAACGCACTGTGAAGATAATTCTTTATCACGTTAACGCATACAGTTCGTCCACTAAAACAGACACTGACCGCCTGCGGCACCAGGCTGTCAGAGATTTTTTTTAGATTTATGTAAATTTTTCAAATGAATTCCAATGCACCGGATCCCGAAGCATACGTGAATGAACTACCTGCAGATCGCCGGGAGGCTGTTACCCAACTGCGCAATACAGTGTTGAAAAATATACCCAAAGGGTTTAGAGAAACCATGTCATATGGCATGATTGGTTACGTTGTTCCACATGAGCTATATCCTGCTGGTTACCATTGCGATCCCAAACTGCCGCTTCCATTTGCAAATATTGCATCACAAAAGCATTTCATCGCACTTTACCATATGGGTATATATGCTGTTCCCGGCTTATTGCAGTGGTTTACTACCGAATATCACAAACAAAATGTTGGGAAACTGGATATGGGCAAAAGTGGCATCAGGTTCAAAAAGCCCGAAAATATACCTTATGTGCTTATTGGAAAACTCATGAAAAAAATATCCGTAAAGCAATGGATACGGATTTATGAAGAAAACATGAAGCGGTAAGGCCAGGTCACCCGCATCATACCATTGCATGTCCTT
>DASUFG010000559.1:0-8263 GCA_036274715.1 Agriterribacter sp. | reverse complement strand
TTTCCAACAATAAAGCCCTGCATGAGTGCACTCTTCCGGATCAGAAAGGTTTCTACCCTTGGCCCCATTGGGATTGATGTTTCGTTGTACGTGGAGATGGACCCGCAAACAATAATTCTGCCGAACTTATTCATGTTGGAGCGCACACCATCCGAAATGCTGCCGCCAACATTATCAAAATAAACATCCACACCGTCCGGACAGGCTTCGGCAATCGCTTCAGTCATGTTTGACGTGGTATTGTAATTGATCGCTTCATCAAATCCGAATGTAGATTTCAATAAGGCGGTTTTTTCGTCGCTGCCGGCAATGCCCACCGCGCGGCAGCCCAATATCCGGGCAATTTGACCCGCAATGCTACCTACCGCCCCCGCAGCACCTGATACTACAATGGTTTCCCCTGCTTTAGGTACTCCTATTTCTGTCAACCCTAAATAGGCTGTTAGTCCTGTCATACCTAATACGCCGAGGTAAGCAGATGGTGGCGCTATGGTTGTGTCTATTTTTCGCAAGCCCTCACCGTTCGATTTTTGGTATTCTTTCCACAATAAGGTACCGGAAACAAAGTCTCCCTTTTTGTAGTTTTCGTTTTGTGATTCAACGACTTCTGCTACAATGCCGGAACTGATTACTTTTTGCAATTCGAAAGGGGGAACATAGGATTTCTCGTCACTCATTCTTCCCCGCAGGTAGGGGTCTACAGAAACAAATTTTGTTTGCAGAAGTATCTCGCCGGCAGCCGTTCCAGGCATTTCTTCGGCAACGAATGTAAAATCGGATAGTTTAGGTTTTCCAACCGGCCGGGTATTCAGGATGATTGCTTTGTTCATGGCGATGCTATTGATAATAGCGTAAAGGTATCCCTAATATCCGGTACGGTTAAATGAACAAGAGTTAGCGGATTCGGAGTAGATGTAAAGACCTCACAGGTTCTCTAAACCTGCGAGGTCTATCAGCAGCAGGAGTTAAAAATCATTGAAGTTCCAGGGCGAACGAAATGGCCTGGAGATCATTTGGTTGGCAAAATCATTGTCAAATCTTTCTTTTTTTGGATTCCACTTTAACGGGCGTTGTAATTCGTATGCAATATTTACCGCATTGCAGATGGTGGCGGTGCGGTGCCCGATCTCTACATCGGCAATGGGCCGCGACCTTTTTTTGATGGCATTGATCCAATCCTGGTGATGATTATCGCTGAAATATAATTTTTTATCGGATGGCTTTAGTTGCAGGGTAGCAATCTCTGCCGGGGTTGATCGCAAGAACGATCTGGACACTTCTATGGTGGCTTCTGTGCCAATAAACTGGATGGCGTTTCCTTCGCCCCAAAGTTTGTGATTAACCACTACGCCATTGGCATAGCTATAGGATAAGCCTTCTTTCGCTGCGGGGGTTGAGGGTGGTGTAAACGCTACCGGCCCCGAATCATCCATGCCTAAAGCCCATTGTACAATGTCGAACATATGCGCACCCCAGTCGGTAATATAACCTCCGCCAAATCCCCTGTAGCCGCGCCACCATGCCCATGATTGGTCTTCAATGGGCGGCGACAGGGTGGGATTATAGCCCCTGTACAAAGATGGTCCAATCCACATATTCCAGTCGAGGTATTCCGGAATGGGTGAAGAAGGTAAATCGCATTGCTTTACCGGCTCGCCTACGGAAACATTAATTTCTTTTACCTGCCCGATATAGCCGTTTATTACCAGTTCGGCGGCCTGCCTGAAATTGTATTGGGAGCGTTGCATGCTGCCGGTTTGCAAAACCCGCTTGTATTTACGTACCGCATTTACCATCGCACGGCCTTCGGCAATCGTTAAAGCCAATGGTTTTTCGCAATAGATATCCTTACCGGCTTTTGCGGCATCAACGGTTATTTGGGCATGCCAATGGTCGGGGGTTGCGATCACTACCGCGTCAATATCTTTCCGGGCAAGCAACTCCCGGTAATGCGCATACGCTGTTACATCGGTAGCCGGTTTACTGGCATTGGCCGTTTTTGCCAGGGTAATGAAGTGGTCCAGTTTCTGTTTATCCACATCACAGGCGGCAATGGTTACCGTTTCGGGAACTTTGGATATGCCGTTGAGCAAACCC
Source organism: Agriterribacter sp. (assembly GCA_036274715.1). Lineage (GTDB taxonomy): Bacteria > Bacteroidota > Bacteroidia > Chitinophagales > Chitinophagaceae > Agriterribacter. The sequence goes on along the minus strand of DASUFG010000559.1, from coordinate 6,166 downwards.
CGCGCCTGTTTACCATTTCCGATAAATCCGAGGTTAATGCGGTCGTTGGGCGCTGTATAGCCTTTGCCACCTAAAACATGCCGGGGAACAATAGTCACTGCTGCTGCGCCCATCAACGTGTTTTTGATAAAAGTTTTTCTGTGCATCGTTAGAAGTTTATGATTGAGGTTTAAATATAAACAGAATTCCCATACACAATCGCTATAGGGAAAAGAGGAATTGTTACAGGTCGCCGGAGGTAGTAGCAAGCCGTAGCGTAAAAATGTTTGATATCACTCCCACGAAGCTCAATGGCTATTTTATCAATTTTACACACCGATGGTACTAAACTGCAGGGCAGCGGGATAGCATAGAGAAATTGAAATGGTAGTTATAGCTCCGGGGGAGCGACATGATATATTTTCCAAACCGGGTTGAATGGCGTATGGGCTAAGTTATTGGACTCGCCGGTTTAAAAAACGCTTTGGTGAAATTCCTATCTCCCGTTCGCCCTCAACACCGTTATTTCTTTCTGAACCCGGTCGTCGTAGGTTTTTTTAACGATATAGTGCCATTGGTATTGGGGCACGTCTACAAAAAACACCTCGCCTTTTTTATGGTTTTTAACCGCATCCTGGAACTCTTTCGGCATCTGTTCTTCCCCGAAAAACCAATCGGTATCGCCGCGGGTTTTGTTGCCATCCATGGTATATTGATCGGAAAGTTCTTCAAAGGAAACCCCTTCCGCATCTTTTTTGAGTATCACTTTTTTAAGACTGTCAATTTGAGAAGGGCTTAAAGAAAACTCATCCAAAAAAATATAGTTTGCCCGGTAAGCCACCGATTCCTTTGAATCCAGCACGAGGTAGGTAACATAGCCTACCGAAAAAACATCGCCTTTATTCTGTTTCAATAAACGCTGCTCAATAAGCGCCGAGTCTTTTCCATAGGTGAGATTAAACATTACCGGCTTGAGCGCGGGGTTGGCGTCTATGAATTTTTGTGCCTCCTGTGGGGTTTTGATCTTTTCAAACTGCTCCCTAACGGTGGGTTGGGCAAATACAGGTAAGGAAAAAACGAGCAAAACGTATACAATACTAATTTTCATATTTCTGTTTTTAAACCAGGTACATTAAAAAGCGCGTATGATTACCGGTGATGAGCAAGCATAGCAGAATGAAGATACAATTTTTCAAAATATTCATGCCACCCCGACAATCCCTGGATAAATCAAAATTTATAAGAAACTGTTAAAGTGAATAGTGATCAAATGATAGCCCTAGATAAAACCAGTCCTGCAAATCATCCTTATATCAATTGTATGAATGGCCGTCTTCGCATCAATTGAATCTTCGACTGGTAAGGTATAATTTCCGGGTGCAGGAAAACAATGGCAATAAACAGGAAGAACAGGCTGCTGTAAATAACGGTATCCATCCACAAACTGGAGAATGTGTTCACCCGGGCATCGGTGGGGTTGGCGGGTTGATACAGCACCGAAAGGCTTTGTCCCGGCTCAAACAATTCATTGTCGCTGCTGTTAAAAAACACGGTATCCCTGCCGGTAGCCGAGAACATGATCACAGAATAATGCCGCTGTAACTGACCAGCAATGTCCATCCCTTCAAAAGCGGTCACTCCTTTTGTTCGGACAGCAGAATTGATCCAGGTGAGTTTGGCGGCAATAATTGGCATAACGACAATAAGGATCAGAATGAGGAAGAAGTTTCTTCTTTTGATGATCATGTCAACATGCTTTACGCGTAACCATTACAGCTCCCCGTTCACCACTACAGATACAAATTATGTGATCTTGTTATAAGGAAATGTTATAATCGATTATTGCGATAGCTTATAAGGTGATAATCATACGGACTGACGATCGTACTCATCAGTTTTGTGCATGGAGAGTCTAATTTTACAAAAAATATACGATGTAAGCTATGCTTCTACCCAACCTTTTCTTCTTCTTTGTATGTCTATACAGCAAAATATTCACCAATTGCCGGATACCCTGCAGGTAATCATAAAGGGCTGTCTTTCAGGTAGCAGGGCGTCGCAGTCCAGGCTATATCAAATGTTTGCACCCAAAATGATGGGTGTTTGCATGTGGTATACGAGAAACCGGGAGGAAGCGGAAGAGGTATTGCAGGATGGCTTTATGCGGGTGTTTACCTACCTGCATACCTACAGCGGGGAAGGTTCTTTCGAAGGATGGATAAGAAAAATAATGGTCAATGCTGCTTTGCTTAAATACCGTAATAAATCATCCAGGCTTTGGGTTGTAACTGGATTTGATGCTGAACTGCATGACCTGGCTGAAGAGGCAACTTTCATAAACAACTATGACAAAGCCGAACTGGTAAAATTGGTACAAACTTTACCACCAGCTTACCGGATGGTATTTAATCTTTTTGTGCTGGAAGGATTTAAGCATCGCGAAATTGCAACAGCGCTGAATATTTCAGAAGGCACATCCAAAAGCAACCTGGCAGACGCCAGAAAAATTTTACAATCCGCCTTGTTGGCAACAAAAAAGGTCGCGTCACCATAATGCATTTTTACAGGATGGGGAGAAATTTAAATAATATAGACGATATTTTTAAAGGGGCATACGACGGGTATGAGGAGCAGCCTTCAGCAGCCGCCTGGCAAAAATTAGAGGCAGCGCTTGATAAGCGGGATACGGAAAAATATAAAAGAAGATTTATCGGGTGGAAGAGAATTGCGATAATATTATTTGTAATGCTTAGCGCTTTAATGTTATATAAGGCAAAAAGCGTTAACCCCGGTAGCAATAATGATACCCCCGTTGCGGAGAACGAATTAAAGGTTAATAAAGCCGGTGTAATACCGCAGTACCCCAATTCTTCCATCGAAACGCCCAAGCAGAAAATTGTTGAGGGAAATATCAAAAACCCCGCACACACAACGGTGGCTGAACAAGGGACAGCGAGAAATGCAGGTAGCAGTAATTCTATGGCAGAACCAGGCCCACCTGTATACTCAATAACACCGGACAGCCATGACAACAACACCGTTACCCTTCAGAAACCGAACGCTTCAACAAAACGGGTATTAAATACGAAAGCGAATGATGAGGGTATTTACCGTAGCAACCAAGTTCATCAAAATAATTTAGCCGCAACTACAGGTAGTAAAAAGCAAAATCAAAATGCTATTGCCACTGGTGGCGGCAAAGCAATTGATTACAGAGAAAAAATAGTTGATTACCCGGTGCCCCTGTTAGCCAGGCTTGATAAAAGAAAAAATGTGGGAATGGAAAACAGTGTTCCGCAGTTCCTGGAAACCACTTCTGCATCAAACCTGCATGCGTCGTCAACAAATAACATAACTGCTGCAAATACTATAAAAATTTCCCATTATAAACCCTATTGGACGGTTGGAGGCTTCTTATCTAACAACTGGAGTTATTATCGTTTGGATAACGACGATCATCACAACCACAGTAACAGGCACGACAGAAAAGAAGAAATTGAGGAAAGAGAGAATCACGAATCTTCCTTTTCGGCGGGGGTGTCCATCTCAAGACAGTTCAAACGGTGGGGTGTAAAAACAGGGCTCGTATATTCCGCAATGAGAATAGGGATCGAACCCCAGGAGGTATATGCGGCAAAGGAGCCCGGTGGTAAAGTGGGTTATAAGTTCGTTACCTCTTCCGGCTACGGCTATGTGAACCCTGGTTTTGGTTCTTCGCCTACCGTAGGCGACAGCTTGCAATCCGGAAATGCAAGCCATCATTTACATTCTGTAAGTGTGCCGATAATGATTGGTTACAGGCTGGACAGGGGCAAATTTTCTATCACGCCCTCTGCCGGGGTTTCTGCCAACCTCATCACCCAGGCAACAGTGCAAACGGAGATAAAAGATGCCGTGAACAAAGAAGCCGTAAATATTGAAAAACTTAAGGGGATGTATGATCTGTACGCCGGCTTTATTGCCGATATTAACCTGCAATACAATTTCAACAGCAATTTTTCAGTTAACCTGGTACCTGCAGTAAGCAGTGCTTTTACCCCGATAACAAAAGATAATACGGTGAAAACATTTCCATACAGCTTCGGTGTGGGAGCTGGCCTTACATATAAATTTTAAGAAATCTAATACACACCGAAGAGAAAATATACACTTCGCTAAATCCATCTATATTTTATTTTTCGGGCTCACCTTTTGCAGTTTATCCATCGCACAGGTGAGTAGCTCTGCCTATAATAAAGGTTCTCTCCAGCAGGATTCCATACGCGGGGTTGGTTTATCTATCAACTCGTTTACCAACAATGTTAAAAACGGCATATCTAGTTAAATCATTCATTATCCCCGGACTAATGATCGGCTACGGTATACATTCTTTGAGCAATCATCAGCTTAAAACATGGAACCCGGACTTTACGTATGAAGTGTAGTGCCAACCAATCAAAACAAATCATTTGGTATTGCTATAGGCCGTACTTTTTAAAAAAAATACGACCCACGCTAACACTTAAGCAAAAGACTATACTCTTATTTCACCCAATGGAACCAGGGAGGTCCGATTAACATTGATGATGCTGAACAAATTTCGATATGCCTTTATAGTGAATGTGCTCGCAGCCGCATAGCCCGTTTTACTTTTTCCAGCAAATCAATAAATTGTGACACATCAGCATCATAGCCATATCCCTGTTTCACAAGCCTGTTCTCATTGCCGTCTAAGAAAAAGTAGTAGGGTTGACTGTCGGCACCGAATCTCGTAACCTGTATATCTGTATTTTTATCACCCAGTGTTTCTATTTTTTTTGCTAATGATTTGGAATAATACTGTTCGTTTTGCTGCAGGTCTATATGTTGCGCATCAACATATAACGATGCAACCACGAAATCGTCCTTCAATCTCCTCATTACCCCAGGGTCGCTCCAAACTTTGCCTTCCATTTTGCGACAGTTCACACAGTTTATGCCGGTAAAATCAAGCAACAATGGCTTGTTCAGCTTGCGGGCAACCGCCAGTGCTTCATCGTAATCAAAATATACGGTTAGCCCGTTTTTCACGACTACTTCAGGCTCATAAATCTTCATCTTATCATAATATTTCAGTGGTGCAGGCAATTGTCCTGGTATTGTGCTACTGCTATTTTCGGCCGAAGGGCTGCTGACCGTCATCACAAAATCCTGCGTACCCATCGGTGGCACAAATGCACTGATTGCTTTTAACGGGGCACCCCAGAGTCCCGGAACCATATAAACAGCGAAGGAGAACGATGTAATGGTAAACAGCAACCTGGTTACCGAAAGATAGGCTACGCCAAAATCATTTTTGGGGAGTTCATCATCGTGGTGAAATTTTATTTTTCCTGCCAGGTAAACTCCAAGCAGGATAAAAATTACAATCCATAGGCTGATAAAAACTTCCCTATCAAGCAATCTCCAACCTTTTGAAAGATCTGCATTGGACAAAAATTTCAACGCCAGCGCTAATTCTAAAAACCCCAATGTCACTTTCACTGCATTCAGCCAGCCACCAGCCTTCCCCAGCACGTTCAATTTTCCCGGGAAAAAAGCGAACAAAGCAAAAGGCAGTGCAAGGGCAGTGGAGAATCCCAACATTCCGGTTAACGGTCCCCAGTAACTACCATGTGCAGCCAATACCAAAAGATTGCCAATAATTGGACCAGTGCAGGAAAAAGAGACCACTACGAGCGTTAAAGCCATGAAAAAGATACCTGGAAGATTACCTGATCCGGCCTTACTATCCGCACGGGTTGACCAGGACGATGGCAACGTAATGTCGAATGCGCCTAAAAAAGAAAGTCCAAAAACCAGGAACAAACCGAAAAATACAAGATTGGCTATCCAGTTAGTAGCCAGGTTGTTCAGTGCAGCCGGCCCAAAAATCAAGGTTACTAGAAATCCAAGCAGGGTAAATATTAGTACAATAGAAGATGAATAATAAACCGCATTCCTGATTCCTTCTGATTTACTTTTACTGCGCTTGGTAAAAAAACTCACCGTTACCGGTATCATCGAATAAACACATGGGGTGAGCAAAGCAAGCAATCCCCCGCCGAAGGCTGTAAAAAATATCCACCAGGAAGATTTTTGTTCTGCGTTGGCTTCTGAAACCGACAGACCCGTTGTTTTACCAGGCTCAATAAAAACTTTAAAATTTTCTTTTCCGGGGATGTATTCT
>DASUFG010000558.1:0-6975 GCA_036274715.1 Agriterribacter sp. | reverse complement strand
AAGCGATCGTAGCCATTTCATGGTCGGTGAAAAACCGCTGTTCATTCAATTTTTTATTACGTTCCAGTTCAAATTCCTGGCGTCCTGCTTTCAGGGAATCGACCGCTTCCGTTGCTGCTGTTACAATTTCCTTTTTGCCGTTGGTTTTACAGGCTTCCAGTAAAACCCCTGTTGAAACAGCTGTTAAACCAATAGCTTTAAGAGATTCACGTCTGTTCATAATAATTTGGTATTTGAAAACATACTATACATTTAGTTTCTTTCTCTGTTCCAGCAGGTATTCTGCAGTACGCATGGATAAGGCCAATATCGTCCAGGTGGCGTTTTTATCCCCCTGCTGAACAAATGGCGCGGCATCCACCACAAATAAATTCTTGCAATCGTGTGCCTGGCACCATTTATTGACTGCGGATTTTTTGGGATCGTCACCCATCCTGATCGTACCCACCTCGTGTATGATTCGTCCCGGCGCTTCCAGTCCATAGCTATCTTCGGGGCCATGCTGTTTTGAGGTTACAATGGCGCCCATTTCATGCATGAGGGACTGAAAGGTTTCCTGCATGTGTTTGGCCTGTTTCACTTCGTCACTACTCCAGGTGTAATTAAAGCGCAATACGGGAATACCGTATTTATCAACCACATTGGGGTCAATTTCGCAGTAATTTTCCTTTCTCGCTATGGCGGTGCCACGCCCGGCCATACCCAATTGCGTACCATAAAAGCGGCGGTAATCATCTTTTAAAGAAGCGCCAAACCCTCCGGCCTGTTTGGGTTTGCCATCCCTGCCGGGTACAGTACCATTAGTTCTATGCATACCACCTCCAAAGCCATACGATGGCATCCTCATGCCACCTCCATACTCAATATGGTAACCACGTGGAAAGTCGAGTTTTTTATTATCGAGCCACCAGGGAGAATAAATATGTATGCTTCCCGTGCCGTCCTCATTGTAACGCTTACGGTCCAGCAATTGTGGTAAAAAGCCCGACATGCTGGAACCTGTAGAATCGTGCAGGTATTTTCCCACCACGCCGCTATTGTTAGCCAGTCCATTTGGGTGACTGGCAGATTTAGAGTTCAGCAAAATACGGGCGGATTCGCAGGCGCTTGCCCCAAGCACCACGGTTTTGGCACTCACCTGGTATTCCTGCATATCATCTTTATTAATATAAGAGACACCGGTAGCCAGCCCGTTATTATCGGTAAGGATTTCCCTTACCATAGCGTTCGTAATAACCTGAAGATTACCGGTTTTAATAGCCGGGATAACCAGGCAAGAGGAGGCAGAGAAATCGCCATACACTTTACAACTGCGACCGCATTGCCCGCAATAAAAACAGGGATAGCGATCTTTGTTTCCGGGAATAGGTTCTGTAATAACGGATCCCCTGCCCGGAATAACCGTTACACCTACTTTGGCGGCAGATCTTTTGATAAACAGTTCCGGTAAACGGGGCTTTGGCGGCGGCATAAAAATGCCATCGGGCTCGTTCGGCAATCCTTCCACCGTTCCGTAAAGGCCGATGAGGCGATCCACTTTATCATAATACGGTTTAATTTCATCATAACCGAATGGCCAATCGTCGGTTAATCCGTCCTTGGCTTTAAAATCATCGGGACCCATTCGCAAAGAAATTCTACCCCAATGATTGGTTTTTCCACCCAGCATCCTGGATCGGAACCAATCGAATTCTGTATTATTTTTCCTCGTATAGGGTTCTCCCTCTATTTCCCAACCCCCATATGCGGCATCAAAGTCGCCAAAGGGACGAACAGTTGAAGCACCTCTGCGGGGAGATTCCCAGGGCCATTTAAACTGGTGTGAATCTTTAGCAGGATCAAAGAAAGGACCCGCTTCAAGCATAAGCACTTTTATGCCGGCCTGGGCTAAAAAATGGCCGGCCATGCCACCACCTGCACCTGAACCAATAACAACTACATCAAAAACAGTAGGAGATTTTTTTACTTGTAATTTGCCCATATTAAAAATTCATGTTTAGCAAGTTATCGAAAAGGGAGTTTTTATATGCATAAACATTCAGCCATTTCTGTTTCCGCGTTCTAAATGGTTATGCACAACAATTTAATCAAGAGTTATTTTAACCGAAATTATACCCAATATTACAAACAAAAGTCAGTTCGGGAATTCCCTTTTTAGTCATTTGTTGAATTTTGTTGGTAGGTTGAGTTCGCGAGTGACCTGCCAACCAGGCGGGCCTTAGATCATTAATATCGAGGGCAGATTAGCAAAACCCATGAAAAATAATTGACCTATATCAATAATAATGCAGGTAAAAATTTATCTTCAAAATCCAACATCCACAAAATAATATTTGTTAGCTATGGCACATATCTGGTTTAAAAAAGAATTTTCCCTGGAAAAACTGCAGAAGATGAGTGCAGGCACTATGGGCGAACATATTGGTATCACCTTTACCGAAATAGGAGACAATTATCTTAAGGCTACTATGCCGGTTGACCATCGTACCCGCCAGCCCTATGGCCTACTGCATGGAGGTGCTTCCGTAGCATTAGCTGAAACCCTGGGGAGCGTAGCGTCATCACTGGTTTTGGACACTAATGTTTTTATTTGTGTTGGACTTGAGATCAACGCTAACCATATTCGCAGTGCCCGCAAAGGACTGGTAACGGGTATTGCCGCACCAATACATTTAGGTTCATCCACCCATGTGTGGGAAATCAAAATTTTTGATGAGCGGGAGCGTTTAGTTTGCATCAGTCGACTTACCGTTGCTATATTGAAAGGGAAAGATATTCCGGTTACCTGATGGATTTATTCGCCGGGATATTCACGCGCGGATTCGATTACATCTATAATAGAAGGGAAAGCGTTTTGCCGTTTTTGTGGGATATGCTCTGGCGAAACCCATTCAATCTGGTGAATATCTTCTTCGGTTTGCGGGGTTAAAGGTTGACCGGATGGCGCTTCCATTCCGTACCAATGCGATTCTTTTAAGATATGCTTACCAAACTCATTGTAGGTATGATAAGTGGTGAGCAGGAACTTTTTAAGTGTAACCTTTTTTAACCCTGTTTCTTCCTTCACTTCCCTCACTGCGCAGTCTTCCAACTTTTCACCCTTGTCTAATTTACCCTTGGGCAGGTCCCATTTGCCCCTCCTGAATATCATCAGTATTTCATGTTTTTCATTTTCTATTAGTCCACCTGCGGCGCGAATGACTGTAAAATGTTTCCATAGCATTTTTTTTGATTGATCAATACTTTCGGTGAAAAGGATACCGGCATGAAACCCGGGTTTGACAATTTCATGGAGCAGTGCATTAACCGCATGGTTGGTTAATTCATCAATAAAAACCGTGTCCGGGTGATGTCTGTATATTTCGAGGGCTGGGGTAATTTCATCGCACAGGAATACGGGCTTATCTCCAAAGTATATTTTCAGAACCATACAATTCAATTTTATTATTTTCGCGGCATGACTAACGAAAGAGCAGTAGCTGAAAAGCTTTTACAAATTAATGCTATCCGGTTGAATCCCCAACAACCATTTACCTGGGCATCGGGCTGGAAAAGCCCGATTTACTGTGATAATAGAAAAACACTGTCGTTTCCCTTTATCCGCGATTTTGTAAAGTCGGAGTTGTGTAATGTAGTATTTGAAGCCTTTCCGAACGCAGATATGCTGGCTGGGGTAGCTACTGCGGGTATTGCCTGGGGTGCTATGGCAGCCGATCAGCTAAAACTTCCTTATATATATGTACGTCCCAAACCCAAGGAGCACGGTTTAGGTAACCAGATAGAAGGTTTTTATGAAGCAGGACAGCGTGTAGTGGTGGTGGAAGACCTCATTTCGACGGGTAAAAGCAGTTTGCAGGTTTGCGATGTGCTGAAGGCACAGGGATTGAAAGTAGAGGGCATGGTTTCCATTTTTACGTATGGTTTTGATGTGGCTGCCAATGCGTTTGAGGCAGCCGGCATTCCATTAATTTCTTTAACCAATTATGAAACACTGATTTCCCTTGCAGTAGAAAAAGGGATTGTAGACGCTGAAGAAGAAAGTACGTTATTAAAATGGCGTAAGGACCCCGCCCATTGGCAACCTTAACATTGCTTTTTATTTAAAATAGCTACCTTTTCAAAACATAATATTGAAATGGCACCGTTAACCCGTTTGAACATTAAAATATAACACTATGAAAAAGTTTGCGTTGTTAATTGTCTTATTCTGCACGTTTTCGTGGTCGGCGAATGCCCAGCCAACAAAAAAGCCGGTTACGGTTACAATTTCAACCCCAACTGTTCAATGCGAAAAATGCAAAAAGCGTATTGAAGATTATATGAAATATGAAGAGGGGATTTCGAAAGTGGTGGTAAACTACAAGCGAAAAGAAGCTACAATAACTTACAACCCCAATAGAACCAATATTGAAAATGTAAAAACAGGGATAGCCAACGCAGGGTACGACGCTGATGATGTAAAAGCCAATGAAGATTCTTACAAAGCATTACCTACCTGCTGCAAAAAACCGGAAGATAATTGATTGAGTTGGATGAAGGTGAGTGGTTTCTGCATTACTCAAGGCTCATCGCTCACAGCTATCAGGCCTATAGCCGCGAGATACAACCCGATACCTTATTCCTGGTACCTACTACCTGATACCCGACACGTACATATCATCACACTGCTTCTTTAAGTTTTAGCAATTGCTTCAAAAGCGGTTCCAGCAAGTCTAATTGCAGCATATTGGCGCCGTCGCTTTTAGCTGAAGCGGGATCGGGGTGCGTTTCTATAAATAGCCCTTCGGCCCCTGTTGCTATAGCGGCTTTTGCAATGGTGCCTATCAGTTGTGGGTTACCCCCGGTAACACCGCTTGTTTGATTGGGTTGTTGCAGGGAGTGCGTGCAATCCATTACCACGGGTACACCATGCGCCTGCATCCAGGGGATGTTGCGATAATCCACCACCAGGTCCTGGTAGCCGAATGTGGTGCCCCTTTCTGTTAGTATAATTTTGTGGTTGCCGGCATTGCGTATTTTTTCCACCGCGAATTTCATGGACGGTCCGCTCAGGAACTGCCCTTTTTTTACATTCACCACTTTGCCTGTTTCGGCGGCAGCGATGAGCAAATCGGTTTGACGGCATAAAAATGCGGGAATCTGTAAAATATCTATAAACCGGGCAGCTGGAGCGGCCTCATCATGTGCATGTATATCTGAAGTGGTTGGCAACTTAAATTTTTCCCCGGTTTTTTTTACCAGTGCCAAAGCATGATCATCACCTATACCCGTAAACGATGATGCACTGGTTCGATTGGCTTTGCGGTAAGATGCTTTAAAAATATAGGGAATGCCCAGGTTCCTGCATATGCCTGAAACTTTTTCCGCCACTTCCATAATGAGTGCTTCACTTTCCACCACGCATGGCCCAGCTATAAGAAAAAAACTTTTTTCATTATATGACTGACCGGCAAAAAGGTCTTTTAAAAACTGTTGCATGCAGCAAAGTTATGGGTTGAGCATTTGAAATTTCAAATCTAAAATTTGAGATCGGGAACTCTATCGAAGGACCAAAACACAAATGCCAAGGGCCAAATAAAGTCCGAAGGAGAAAACTCGAAATCCGAAACTTTATAAACAATAGACTACAAACCATAAATTGAAAAGCACTTTGCTTTTCATTACTTATTTTCCCTGAACTGTTTGGGTGAAGTGCCCATAATTTGCTTAAATGATCTTGAAAAACTGTATTGATCGGTATAGCCCATTTCTTCTGCTATTTGTTTGATAGGTGTTTTGGTTGCTTTAAGCAATTGACTGGCCTTTTGTATCTTCAGCGAAGTGAAAAGTTGAATGGGGGAATAATGTGTTTTTTGCCGGAACAATGCCGACAAATAGGATGCAGATACACAGGCCTCTTTGGCCAATTCATCAAGCGTAAGATTCTTGTGCAGGTATTGTTTCATGATCAAAATGCAACGCTCGATGATATTATCTACGCCCTTTTTCATGTAGTTAAAAACAGTAAGCCGGAAAGTACCGAGAAAACTGTAAAACCTGAAATTGGCGTACAATAGATTTTCCATATTGTCCATCAGGTTAAGATGATGCATAATGTCGTGGAATTGAGCAATACGCCCAACCAGCGGCGGAGTGGTTTGGTTTTTATTGTTTTTATCGCGCAGCAGGTAAGTATACATGGCTTCACCAATAGCGCCATTGAATTTCACAAAATATAAGCTCCATTGTGCAGAAACCCCGGGCCCCAGCTGAACATACGTTTTCTTCGGCAGCACAGCAAAATGATTCGCTTTTATTGCCATTTTTTTGCTGTTGATTTTATACCACCCGCTACCGCTTACGCAATATACCAACACATAATCGGGGTTGTTTTTTAATACTTCTTTTTCAAAGACACGTTGTTCTGCATAAAAAGCGATTTCAGTGATGTACAGATTCTTACCAATCGGGTGATTGTCTAACCTGCTTCTTAGTCGCGCTGGTAAAACCCATTGAGGTTGGGTTTCTTCCTGATGAGTTTCCTGGTTCAAAGTTATACTCAATGTGTTCAGTTAATTATTGGGGGCTTAAATGTAACATTAATTTACAGGGCAATAATAATTTACGCTATTCTTTTTATAACAATTAACATTGGCTGCTTTTCAAATTTGGACAATCTTTGACCCCAATGTGTATTTAAATACTTTCTTCTTGCCATGCAGCATTTACCCCTGATTGATTTAATTGTTATTGTAGTGTACCTGCTCAGTATGGTACTTGTTGGTGTTTACTTCTCCAGGAAAAATAAAAACGCCGCGCAATTTACCACCGCCTCGGGTAATATTCCGGGCTGGGCAATTGGCATATCACTCTATGCCACTTTTTTAAGTAGTAATACCTTTCTTGGGGTACCGGGAAAAGCTTTTGGCAGCAACTGGAATTCTTTGGTATTCAGCTTGTCGATGCCTTTTGCGGCCTATTTTGCCACCCGCTATT
>DASUFG010000557.1:0-5907 GCA_036274715.1 Agriterribacter sp. | reverse complement strand
ATCCGGCTCAAAATGCATGCTATGAATGTAAGGAAAATAAGAATAAGCTCACCAGGTGTCAGGTGTCTGACACTTTAAAAGTGTCTGACACCTGGCATGTTTCTTACTGAAGCCCAGGGAATTGTTCCATTTTTGTAAAATGAATTAATATTTTTAGAAGGTGTTCCGCCACCAATAATTTTTGAAACTTTATGAAGTGGTATTAATTCCACCTTTCGGCAACCCTTCGCCAACTCTGGAATGACTATTTGTTATATTGTTCTTCGCTTTGCTCATTAGAATGGTTACGGTACAAGTGAGTGACACCTGCCTACCGGACAGGCCGGCAATGGAATCTAAATAGATATGTTATTGCTGGCTAACAAATAGAACTATTTCTTTTTGCCCTTCCTGCTTGTTTTGGCTATTTTCTTTTCATCGCTTTCTAAGCGGCGTTCTACTTTTTTTACATCTTCACCCGGTGGCAAGGCTTCAGGCTTTACACCACGCTGTAATAAGATAGCCCTCACGGCTTTGTTATTGTCCGTATGTTCTTTGCCAATTTGCTGGTCTCCTTTCAAATCTTTTTCTAATACATTATGCGTGGTGAGTTCGTTGGCGAAATCTTTGGCTTTAATAGTGAGGGTAGGCAAAAAGTCGGCCAGAGGTTTGGTTGCCGGTACGTCCAGTTTTCGCTTCATATCAGCAGTAGTAAATCCGCCGAACAATGCCTGGTCGCCTTTCGATTTGATCCTGGCAAAGCCTCTCCCGTCCACCCCCCGCTCAAACAATATACCGGACAATTTCTTTTCACTCTTTGTCAACCTTTCCCTTGCCGTTACACGATCCACTTCCAGCAGTCTTTGCTCAATGATTTCCTGTTTACGTGTTTGAACAGCAAAATAGGTTTGGGCAAATGCTACAGAAGGTTTAGTGGAATCGCCGTTCTGTGCTACCAGGTAACAGGCATACCGCGTAAGGGCAATATCATCAATTTCCCGTTGTGAACCGCTACCCAGTTCAACCATTTTGCCGACACCGGCAAAATGGTCGGAAACCGCCATGCCACTGCTTTCGCAGGCTGTTTTGGCTTTTTCAATTACCTTGAGAAAATTATCCCATTTGGTATACCCTAATACTTCCTGGAGTTCCCTTGCACTCCAGCATTCAACACCCTTGTAATTGTAGGCAGCCTCTTCAAACTGGTGAAATAATTCGGCAATCTGTTCTTTTTTCATGGTGGTGAACTTATGGTTTATGTAAAAATAACTGCTCTATTTCATTCATCAGCTCATTTACCTGCTGTTCGTTGCCGCGTATAATGTTCAGCAATGCTACTGGCGGCAGGTGATCTTCATCTACCACTGGTATTGACAAAGTCCTTCAAATCATCACCCGTTTGTTGCTTGTTCAAATCAATCTTTACCTTATTATCCTTTGGGCATGCCCATGAATCCCAGCGGAATGCAGGTTCAATCACGAATTTGTATTTGGTGCCTTCCAGTTGTGCTTCGTCGTATTTGTTGTTTTCGTAGTCGTACAGGAATTTTAAAAACAATATCCAGCTGATCTGTTCGGTATAGTGCATTGCCCCGCTGATGCCATCATCGCGGCGGAGGATATCGGTTATACGGTCTATTTTGGGTTGCAGAGACATGAATAATGTGAGATTTATGATCCGCCACGGCGGACAGGTTTGAAATTATAGATTCATTCAGCGCAAAGTTATTATCATGGCAGTTAACCTTTCTTTTTATAAAGGGTCATGAATTGTTTCGGGGTAATAACAGGCAACCTGGAAGATTGCTTTTTAAAATCTTTCGTATTGGACGTAATGAAATAGTCAATGTCATTCACCTGAAGAGCAGTGTGGTATTGTATGGCATCTTCGAGGTCGGAGAAACCCGCATGTAATGCAGTCTGAAATATTTTTTCATTAGCAGACGCCAAAGAAACAACGCTTAGTAAACTTTCCATTATTTGGATTACAGCCGAGTTGTCAATACCCGCTTTTTTTAAAAAATAAATTACATGTAGTAAACAGGACGAACTTGTTTTTAATCTTAGCAGGCTATTGCCAGATTCAGATAACAGGAACTGGCACGCTTCATAATCATCGGTTCGCTTTAAAATAGCATCCAGAAAAACATTCGCATCCAGAAAAACAATATTCATT
Source organism: Agriterribacter sp. (assembly GCA_036274715.1). Classification (GTDB taxonomy): domain Bacteria; phylum Bacteroidota; class Bacteroidia; order Chitinophagales; family Chitinophagaceae; genus Agriterribacter. The sequence goes on along the minus strand of DASUFG010000557.1, from coordinate 3,752 downwards.
TCTTGCTTTTTTTAGCAGAGGTACTCATTCTTTTTTCGCTTTCTTTCATATAATCTTCGTAACGCCACTGCATTACCATTTCCTTGTAATTACCATTGGGAGGAAGCTTTATTTTTCCCTTGTACTTGCTCATGATTTTATTGATCTGCTCTATCGGGCTTTCTTTTTGCTCTTCCTTTTCACTAATAGAATTTAAAAATTCCTCAACCATTTTGCTAATACTTTTTCCGCGCTTGCGGGAAATTCGTTTGGCCCTTTGCACCGTTTCTTCATTGATACTGAGGGTGAGTTTTGTAGTCATATTTCGTTTTTCCTGAAAGTTACGTATAATGTTTAAAGGATACGTACACGGTCAATCAGATTTTTTGATACAGCCGTTTTTACAGCCCGTAATACGCGGCAACCAGTTGTTCTATGCCGCCAAAATATTCAGCCGCTTCTTTTGCAGTGCCCAACTGATTGAGCTGGATAAGTTGCGGCAGTTTATTCCTGTTCAACTCGGTGAAGCCATCTTTTTCGTACCGGTCTAAAATAAACTGTAAAAATTGTTTCGCTTTTATCTGATCATAGCCATCAAAATAAGCAGTATCCTGCTTCAGCCTGCCTGCCCGTTGCTGCCGGGTAATGATATCTTTATTGAAAGACAGACAAGACAGCACGTCAAAGTAATCACTATCGCGGGCATGAAACATCTCGGTGAGCGTTTCCATTTGTTCCCCGTCAAAACTTTTATGGCCAAGTTCTGTCAGCGGTTTTTCTCTTTCATCGGGATTGCCCCATATCGCCCTCAGTTGCGCCTCTTTCAAACAGTCCGGGTAATAGCTGCGTTAATTGATCCAGGAATTCTTTTGCCGAGAGCGGCCTGCCATCTTCCCCAATATATCTCACTTCTACATCTACTACTTTCAGGTGTCGTCCATTGGAATAAGGACCTCTCACTCTTGAAGTGCCTTGCACCGGAAAGGGATTATTTCTTAATCTCAACGCGCCCATTAAAGCTAATAGGGTCCCTGCCGGTGAATTGTACACTCAATTGCGCAGAGCCATTATCGAAAAAAGTAAAATTGAGCAACTGCACCTCGCGGTAGTCGTTGGGTTTAACATTCACGATCCAGCGGCCTTTGTTGTCTTGTGATTTATCGATGCTGAAATCTGTACTTTGAAAATCGAGCGGACTCTTGCTTTCACCTATCTGGGCAGTGTAAGCACGGCCTACATACGGCAAATAGCTAACAACGGTATCCTTGTTGCATGTTACCTGGTAGGTGGTAGTCAGGTTCTGGGAACGGCCACGCATCGGCATGGCCTGGGTAGCTGTAAATATCCAGTTGTTGGATGTGATGGCCGAGGCAATTTCTCCGTTGGAACCAGCGGAAGCGTCGGCCGCGGTTTTGGTGGAGCCGCAACCCCATTGCAGGGAAAGCATGCATACCAGGGCTGCGATATACGGCACGTAGAAATTATTTTTTTTCTGTTTCATATCTGTCGGTTTATCCTTAAAGTTACGAAAGCATAAAGTGTTTTGGATTTTACCAGAAATTTCATTGAGGAATGACAGCCGATTCAGGAATAGTAACCGTGGGTGTTAAATCTTTATTTCATATCCTGGTGGATTTCATCACAGCAGGATAGTCTTATCTTAGTCATAAATTCGCCTGTTGGTATGCCGGGATATTCGTGTGTTCGGGATGAGCCAGTGCATGGCAATTACCTGTAACGGCCATTTTTAATTCTATACTCTAATATACCTGTTATGGATACCCGTAGAGATTTCATCAAAAAATCGATGTTACTATCCGGCGCTGCCGGACTGTCTTCATTTGTTCCCGAATCCATTCAAAAAGCTCTTGCCATCAACCCGGCACCCGGAAGCACCTTCCTTGATGCGGAACATATCGTTATTTTAATGCAGGAAAACCGCTCCTTCGATCACTGCTTCGGAACCCTGCAGGGCGTGCGCGGGTTTAATGACCCAAGGGCAATAACACTGCCGGATAAAAAGCCCGTATGGTTGCAGACTAATGAAAAAGGAGAAACCTATATGCCCTTCAGGCTCAATATAAAAGATACAAAAGTTACCTGGATGGGTGATCTTCCGCATTCCCGGGCCAGCCAGGTGGATGCGCATAACGAAGGGAAATACGATCGGTGGTTAAAGGCTAAAAAGTCCGGCAATAAGCAATATGCTGACATGCCATTAACCCTGGGACATTACAACAGGAATGATTTGCCCTTCAACTATGGCATGGCAGATGCCTTCACCGTTTGTGATCAGAATTTTTGTTCGGCTATGACCAGCACAACACCCAACCGGTCCTTTTTCTGGACCGGGAAGATTGTAGAGCCGGAAGATGGGATACCCAAGGCCAATATCAGGAATACCGATTTCAGCTATGGTAAAATGCCATGGAAGACATTTCCTGAGTTGCTGGAAGAAAATAATATTGCCTGGAAGTTTTATCAAAATGAAATAAGCTGTGGTGGGGGCTTTACCGGCGAAGAACGGTCGTGGCTGGCTAACTTTGGTTGTAACCTGCTGGAATTTTTCGCGGCCTACAATGTTAAATTTTCGCCCCGCTATGTACAAAATTTACAAAAACTGGTAGATGAACTTCCGGGACAAATCAATGCCCTGCAGGAAGAGAGCCCGTCGAGTGAAGATGCCGCAAAAAAAATCCGCATCGAAGTAGCCAAAAAGCAGGAGGTACTGGATAATGCAGTTAACGAACTGAAGCAGTGGAATGCATCAAACTTTAACCGGTTGACTGAAAAGGAAAAGAACCTGTACCGGAATGCTTTTGTAGTAAATGATGGCGATCCTGCCTATCGTTCGGTTACGCAACTGCGTTATACCGAAGGAAACAGCAACCGGGAGCTTACCGTGCCCGCGGGAGATATCTTGCACCAATTCCGAAAGGATGTGGACGAAGGAAAATTACCCACCGTTTCATGGTTTGCAGCTCCGCAAAATTTTTCCGATCATCCCAGCGCTCCATGGTATGGTGCATGGTATGTTTCCGAAGTGCTCGATATTCTTACTAAAAACCCGGAGGTTTGGAAGAAAACAATTCTGATCATGACCTACGATGAGAATGATGGGTATTTCGATCATATTCCCCCATTCTCTATCCCGGATAATAATAAACCCGGCACAGGTAAATGTTCACCAGGTATTGATACGGAAATTGAACATGTGCGCCTGGAACATGAGTTGAAGCAGGGCGTTCCCCCACAAGCAGCTCGTGAGGCCCCTGTAGGACTCGGTTTCAGGGTGCCTATGATTATCGCTTCCCCCTGGAGCCGGGGTGGCAAGGTTTGTTCGCAGCTTTTTGATCACACTTCTACCCTGCAATTTTTAGAAACATTTCTGAACAACAAATACAATAAAAACATCCGCATAAACAATATCAGCCAGTGGCGGCGCACCATATGCGGCGATCTTACGGCTGCGTTCAGTCCGTTTGACGGAAGCCCTGTGAAAAAGATACCCTTTTTGGAGCGGGATCCTTTTGTAGAAGAGATTTACAATGCAAAGTTTAAGGAAGAACCTGCCGGCTATAAAAAACTATCTGCCGACGAAATTGCCCAAATTATTCATCAACCCACCCATTCCTCATGGCTTCCGCAACAGGAAAAGGGAACGCGTGCATCCTGCTCGTTGGCGTATGAGCTATATGCAGACAGCCAAATAAACAAAGCAGAAAGCCAGGTTGAAATTATGATGCAAGCCGGCAACGGTATTTTTGGTGAGC
>DASUFG010000556.1:0-3524 GCA_036274715.1 Agriterribacter sp. | reverse complement strand
TAAAATAATAATCCGCAAATGACTTCCACGAAAGATCAGACCACCCTCCGTGTGTCCAGGGTCCCATGACCAGGCGAACATCATTGCCCGGCGATTGCTTTTCGATAGCCGAATAGGTTTTTAATGCCCCAAATAAATCCTCCGCATCAAACCATCCTCCTACGATCAGCACCGCAGGTTTAATATTTTTTAAATGCCGCCGTATGTTCCGTGATTGCCAGTATTCATCATAGGTATCATGTTTTACCGTTTGCCGCCAGGTGCTGTTACTGTCGTAAAAATATTGCGAAGTATTCGCATTCTTTAAAGGACCCAGCTTAAGAAAAAACCGGTAGGCATCGGTATACTTTTTCTTAAAAAAAGGAACATAACTTTCGCCATTTTGTCTTAAGGGTCCATCAAACCCACTATAAAAATCAAAGTTATCCAGCAGGAAAAAAGCGCCATTATGATTACAATCATCGCCAATAAACTCGTCGGACATGGGTGCCTGCGGGGAAACTGCTTTCAGGGCCGGATGTGCTTGCGGCAATGCCGCCGAAGAATAAAAGCCCGGAAATGAAATCCCGTACATCCCCACACGACCGTTACTCCTGGTGTTTTTCAACAGCCATTCTATCGTGTCGTAGGTATCGCTCGACTCATCCACATCGTCGTTGGATTTTTTTTCTTCAATATGGGGCGTCATCTCCCGAAAATGTCCGCCGCTTTTATATCTTCCCCTTGCATCCTGGTAAACGAAAATATATTGCTCTTTCATCAACTGAGCATTCGGCCCCAACTTCTCACGATAATTATTCGCACCATAAGGCCGGCAAGAATAAGGAGTGCGCTGCATAAGTATGGGATACTGTTGCGATGTATCTTTAGGCGTATATATGGCGGTATACAGTGTAATACCATCCCGCATTACGATAAATGTTTCCGATTTGGTGTAATTATCCCTGACCCAAGCGGCATCCGCTTTTTCCTGGCTCTTGGACAATAAAGGAGAAAATAAAATATAGAGATAAATAAGACGGCGCATGCTGTAATCTGTAGCTTTGAGCGTAAGTCCCAAAATATTCATCTGTCCAATTTCATTTTTTTATGGATGATAACAAAATAATTATTGAACGGTTCTATACTTCATTTCAACGGCTCGATGCAAATGCCATGAATGCATGTTACGATGATGAAATTATTTTCAGCGATCCTGTGTTTATGATATTGAAAGGGGATGAAGTAAAAGCCATGTGGGAAATGCTTTGCAAAAATGCCAAAGATTTTTCGTTGGCTTTCTCCGATATTGAATTGCTGGATGAAGAATATGCCACCTGCAAATGGAAAGCTACTTACAGCTTCTCTAAAACCGGGAGAAGGGTAACCAACAACGTGAAAGCTTTTATGCGGCTAAGGGATGGAAAAATCATTGAGCACAGCGATGCTTTCAGGCTGAGTACCTGGCTATCGCAGGCATTGGGCTTGGTAGGGGTTTTATTTGGCTGGACGGGCTTTCTGAAAAGGCGGGTGCAAAAAAATGCCAGGATAAACCTGGCGAGGTATATGGAAAACCAATCTTTTGGCGGCGAAACCTGAATATACCTGAACTTGAATTGCATTCATTTCATTTCTACTATCTCACTTTTCGCAATAATATGATACAGCTTAATGGTAAGCGCGTGAAAAAGAATTTTAGCATTGGCATTTCTTTCAATATAATATGCAGCCTTATCCAATTCTTCAATTATGGCCCGGTGTTGGTGCAGGGAGGCAATTTTATTTAACCGCAGGGCAAAATCTCTCTCTTCCACGGGCAATTGAGCACTGAGTTCAGGCATTACCTGCAAGCGGATACTCTGTTCAAGCAAATGATTAAAATACCGCAAAAATTGCTTTTGCTTTTCCCGGCCCTGGCGGCTAATTTCTTCAATCCATTTAACCTGCGCCACCGGCCCTGTTTTTAGAATAGCATTTAGCCAATCGCGCAATATGGTTTGCCAATCTTCGCCGGAATGCTGCAGCAATTGCAACGCCTCGTGATAATCGCCCTCGCTCACCGATGCTATTTGGCGTGCCTGTTCGGGTAAAATTTCTGCATGGCCCATTAAACCCGTTTCAATATCTGCAGCATTTAAGGCGGGCACCTTAACCAATTGGGTGCGCGAAAGAATAGTGGGAAGAATAAGGCTTTCATTTTGCGCAACCAATAAAAACAAAGTTTCAGGTGGAGGCTCTTCAATTAATTTAAGCAATTTATTCCCTTCATTGCCCAGGTATTCGGGGAGCCACATCAACAATATTTTATACCCACTTTCAAAGCTCTTAAGACTTAGCTTCCTGATAATATCACTGCATTCATTTGCCGTAATGTTTCCCTGCTTGTTTTCCGCTCCGATGTACTGGAGCCAATCGTACGCGTTACCGTAGGGATATTGCTGAATGAACGATCGCCACTCCGTGATATAATCCGAACTCACCGGTTTTTCCCCCGATTTTTTGGTTACCACCGGAAAAGAAAAATGAATATCGGGATGCACAAGTCCGGCTGCTTTGGAATACGCTCTCTGTTCCTGCATCCAGGTATCGGCCTGCTCCCAGTTTTCTATTGCGGGCGTTGCAGCTTTTTCCGCGTCTCCTTCGGAGGGTCCAAAAAGTGAAATGCCGCCATCATTTTCTTTTTCATTACGCACGCCCGAAAAAAGGCTTACATAATTGGCAAATGCTATTGCCAGCGGTAATGCTCCTGATCCCTCCTTCCCTAAAAACAATAATGCATGGCTCAACCGGTTTTGGGAAACCAGTTGTAAGAGATGCTGCTTTACATCGTCTTGTCCTATTATATCTTTAAATAACATGTGGCGCTAAAATACGCATTCCGGTAAAGTAAATGGAAATGAGAGGTGGATTGTTTTTAAACCGTCTTGTTTACGCTCAATGAGTGCCTCCACGGGCATAAAAGTTGCGATGGGCTAATTCAATTGATAAAATTTACAAGTTTTCTTCCCGGCTTAGTGAAAATATTCTGCGTGTGAATATATTTGGCGATCAAAAAATGCAATCCTTTAAAACAACGTAGTATGAAATACTTTTTTATTTTGCTAACCATCGGATTTTTGACTTCATGCAACTGGTTTAAACAAAAAGCCAAAGACACCGTAAATAAAAGCGGCGAAATTGTTGCGAAGACCGGGTCGGAACTTGTTGACGGTGTATCTAAAGGAGTTGAGAAAACATTTCAGAATACCGTCATTTTTTCCGGGGAACTTCAAAAGGATGGGCTTAAGGCAGGAAAATTCATCATTAACAGCACGGATAGCAGTATTGATAATATTTTAACCGGCTACCTGATTTTTGATAGTAACATGGAGAGAAATATTACAGTAAAAGTATTCAATGAAAATGGCCAGGAATACGGCAGAGTTTCTCAGCATGTGCAGGGACAGAAAGGTGAAGCTAAATACATTGACTTTGTGTTTGATAAACGCACCAACATTGACGGCAAAGGAAAGGTAAGTTTTGAATAAAGCCTATTCTTCTAAAAA
>DASUFG010000555.1:0-17906 GCA_036274715.1 Agriterribacter sp. | reverse complement strand
CGGTTTAGGTCATGCCAATTTTGTTATATTATGCAGTCTGGCTGTCGCGCAGTAGTTTTATTTCATCGTGCGCTCGTCGCAGGTTAGCTTTTTGTTTTACAATAACGCTTATAGCATCCGGTGAAATATTATCTTCTTCCGCTTCTTCCAGTGCTGATTGATAAGCTTCCTGTGCCGCATCTTCACCATATTCGCATGACTCAAGGATGGTCCGGCGGTCTTTTCCTCCAAATGTAGCTTTAACATCCATCCATACCCTGTATATGTCGCCACTTACTGTAGTAGAATCTGTTTTAGCTTCATGTCCGGTTTCGTTAACACGGGTAGTCAGTTCAGTTACATTGTCGCGACTGATGTTGGCGAGTCGCATGAAGAGTCCTCTCAGATCCGCATCAATAATATCTGTTTGTTGGGCCGCCTTTTCATAGCCCTCAATACGGTCATTGTTGATTTGTATTAAATCATTCAGTATGGCCGCCGTTTTTTTAGTGTTTAGCATTTCTTTACATTTTAAATGATGAATACTATACACCTAAAAAAACCATACCGTTTAATTTTCTGCCTTTACATGCATATTTCACACACATTATCGTGTAAATTTTTCTACATAGCCTGTAAAAGGTGAAACGGTATGATGCGCAGAAGTATAATGTTTACGCCGGGATGTGAATTCTTGTACGTCTTGCCCAACATGGAAAAATAAATTAAGTGTCTAATCCGCATCTTACTAAAAATGCATTATTAAAAACCTTTCGTTCTGCCGCCCCCAACAGGCTATGCCTGCAGGCTATCCATTGATCAACCGTATCGGCACCGTACATGTTACGCAGTCTTTGCGGATTGAGGTTAAAATTCATTTTACCCCAGTGTAATGTATAGGGAATGTGTTTTAGCTCCAGTTGGTCCCAGAGCCGTTGAAAAAAATCCCTTGCTGCATTGGACTCTAATCCATCCAGTTCCAGTATGCATGTTTTTTCAAAGCGCGTAAAACCCAGCATGGCCTTTGTGCCTTTTACATAACGCAGGGCAAGCCCGCCGGGGAAAGGGGTTTGTTGGTTTATAAAAATAATTTCGTCCACTACACGGCTTGTATATTCGGCCGCGATTCCAATGGCTGCGCTAATGGCTTTTCCCCTGAATTTTGTATTGCTGAACGTTTCACCAATGGTTCCAAATGAATCTACCGTAGATTTGAAAGCCAGCGGAAACATCACATTCACCAGCGGTGGTACTAATAAAGAAGATAAACTTCCCGGAAGCCTGTCAATAATGGTTTGTATTACCCCCAGCGTGTTGTCGCCGTACTGAAATCCATCGTCATCTCTCACTCTTTTTGGATAATCAGGTGTATAGGGCATTTTATACATTGTTTTGAGGTATACGCCCTTTTTCTTATTGCCCTTTTCAAATTGATGCGGGTTAATGATCACTTCGAAATGATACAGTTTTTTGAGTGGGTCGTTTGGGGGGTAAGGCAATTTCAATTCAATTCCCGAAAAATCAAGATGGTCAATGGCTTTGACCAGGTCATCATCGTAGAGCAATTCATCGGCGCGTTGTTCTGCCAGCAGGTAAATAGGATCGGTTTCAATCAGCAGGCTGTGAATAAATCCAAAACTGCCAAAACTTACTACAGCCGCATTAAAGATGTTATCATCCCGCACCAGTTCTGCGCCCATCCATTCAATGAATTGATCCGACACAACAGGATTGGAAGCCCTTTCCAACCACACATGCCGGGTGGGCGAAACGATAAGATGTATGCCAACAATTGAATCGTGTACCGCACCCACTTCAAACGCCGATCCATGTGTTCCGGTAGAAGTGGCACCCGCAATAGATTGGCCATTGCTGGCTCCAGAGGCTTTTATGGAACGTTTTGGATTGGCCTGGCCTTCCAGTTTTTCGTTCACGTCGAGGATGCTCATTCCGCATTGCGCCAAAAAAAGATCCGCAGGGCCTTTGCCGGTACTCATATAATCGTTGCCAATAAATTTTTGAGGAAGCCAGAATGATAAGCGCAGGGCTTTGGTATCTATCACGCCGCCATCGCAAACTGCAACATCCGAAAACGACCAGCCGTTGCCCATGGCACGTAAGGAGAGATCATGATCCAGCGCGTACTGAATGAGCCATTGAAAATTGGAGGTGGTTTTTTTGTATTGTTCGGATGCAGATGCCGGCAGGAACGGGATCCTCATTTTAAAAGAGGCGCCCTTTTGAAACTTATGGGTGAAATTCTGGTGACCGTTTTCCCAATCGGTAATATCCAGTTTTTCTACGCCATCAGGTAATATCATATTTTCTGGCATAACAATAAAAATTTCGAAGTCTGGTTAAGGCCGGCTTCCCAGCGAATCTGTGGCAGGGCTATAGGGTGCGCAACACCATTCTACATGTTGCGGGATAACAATGCCAAGGGTAACGGTTGAAAGCAGGATAAAGCCGATATTGGTTTTTACCACCACTTTATTCAGGTGATTAAACCTGGGGTCGCACCCGGGATCAATGTCTTTGGGTTGAACCAGGCCCCAGGCATAACTCCAGGTTGTTTTTTGGTAAACCGAATTGTTGGAAAAAGTGTCGCAATCGTATTTGCTGATGACTTTGGTAGTGCTGCAGCCCTGGATAAGGACTATTATTCCAAACAGGAGGTAACTGTTTATAGTCACACTCTTTTTTATTTTAACCCGATAAGAAAAGCGGCGCATATTCCCCGTTTTAAAAGTAAAAAGAAAAGACCTGTTGTCAATAAGGAAGGAAGAAAGAAGTTTACTTTGACGCTTAAAGATAAAATAATAAGATGAATTGTTACCCTGGAAGACCTGTGCTTATCAAACCCCGTTTTACAAATGAAAGTGTTATTTTAGCTGCATTAAGGGATTTGATTCCCGGCAGTTACCATAAACCAATTACTTGCCATAAAAATAATGATGTATGGATAATACAATAGTCAAAGACCTGTCAACGGTTTCCAAACCTGTTTCAGATTTCATTACATGGCCTTCCCGTGCCAGCGAATGGGATCAATACAGGCTTTCCCGGGAACAACTGGATTTTTTTAATGAATACGGATATCTCAGTGGCATCAAACTACTGGATGCGCCACAGGTTGCACAACTGAATGAAGAGCTCGCTGAAATAGCAGATCCACAACATCCCGGTAACGCGCTGTTTCATGAGTTTCATTCCAATGAATCTGCCGATCCCGACACTGTATTGTTTCATGCTTTAGGGCATTGGCGCATTAAACCCGGTTTTCATGATGTGCTCTGGAACCCTGCATTTGTAATGGCGGCCAGTCAATTGTTTGGTGGGGCAGCGGTGCGGTTCTGGCACGACCAGTTGTTTTGCAAACCCGCACACCACGGCGGGGTAGTGGCCTGGCACCAGGACTATTCGTACTGGACCCGCACTGGTCCTATTCAGCACCTCACCTGCTGGGTGGCCCTGGATGATGCCACTACCGAAAATGGATGTTTGTATTACGTGCCGGGGAGCCACAAATGGGGCTTACTCAAAAAGCCTGAACTGGCGGGAGACATGAATGGATTAATGGAGTTTTTAACAGAAGAACAAAGGGCCGAATTTAAGCCTGTGCCAATCGAATTAAAAGCAGGCTATGGCACGTTTCATCATCCGTTGATGGTGCATGGATCGTACGAGAACCGTTCGCAACGATCAAGGAGGGCATTTGTATTGAATGTATTTAAAGAAGGCACGATGTCGAATACAGATGAATCTTTATTGCAGGGAGTGCCCGTTATTCATAAAGGACATAAAATGGAGGGGCAGTTTTTCCCGCTGTTATTTGATCCTGCAACTGTTTCATAAGCATTTTCGTTTGTTGTTGCTCTATCAGAAAAGTCGCATGCAAACTTAAGGTTTACCAGATGTCATAGCTGGACCTATGTCAATATATGATATGGGTGCTTACCTTTCATATTTCCCACCCGTATAACATTTGTTATGATAACGAAAGAAGAAATAAGTCAACTTGCCAATAATATTCATGAAACGGTGATTAAAAACCGAAGGCATTTGCATGCGCACCCCGAATTATCGTTTAAAGAGTACGATACATCGGCATTTGTTAAAGCCAGGTTGGATGATATGAAAATACCGTGGAAGGCTATCGCTGGTACCGGTATTGTTGCGGTTATCAAGGGTGAACTGCCATCGGGTAAGGTAGTAGCGCTGCGGGCGGATATGGATGCCTTGCCTATCACGGAAACGAATGAACTGGAATATTCCTCGCAAAACAAAGGCGTTATGCATGCCTGCGGACACGATGCCCATACGTCATCTTTATTGGGTACTGCAATGATTTTACAGTCGTTGAAAGGCAAATTTGGCGGAACGGTAAAGCTCATTTTTCAACCTGCCGAAGAAAAACTGCCGGGCGGTGCAAGCATTATGATCAAAGAAGGCGTGCTGGAAAACCCGGTACCCACCCATGTTATCGGGCAGCATGTGATGCCCACTATACCCTGCGGTAAAATCGGCATCAGGAAAGGTAAGCTCATGGCCTCCATGGATGAACTGCTGGTTACGGTGCATGGAAAAGGCGGGCACGGGGCGCAGCCGCATCAAAATATTGATCCTGTGCTCATCACCGCGCATATTATTGTTGCCCTGCAGCAAATCGTAAGCCGCATGGCTAATCCCAATAACCCTACGGTGTTGTCTTTCGGAAAAGTAATTGCCGATGGCGCGGTTAATGTAATTCCCGACCAGGTATATATGGAAGGTACCTTCCGCACGCTGAATGAAACGTGGCGCAATGAAGCGCATACCCAAATGAAAAAAATGGCAGAAGGCATTGCAGAGAGTATGGGGGGTAGTTGCAGCTTTACCATTAATCGCGGGTATCCTTTCCTGGTTAATGAAGAAGAACTCACGGAACAGGTAGGTATTTTTGCAGCGGAATACATAGGCAAGGGAAATATTATAGACCTCGATATCTGGATGGCTTCGGAAGACTTTGCCTATTATTCTCAGGTAACAGATTGCTGTTTTTATTTTTTAGGCGTTGCCAATGCCGGGAAAAATATCAGTTCTTCCCTTCATACCCCTACATTTAATATTGACGAAAACGCTTTGGTATTAAGCACAGGGCTAATGGCCTATATAGCGATAAGGCAATTGGGTAATCAATAAAAAGGGAGGGTATGTTTTACGCGATGCGCATAACGCTGCCATTTATGAAATACCATGATTGAAATTTACGAGGTATTGCATGCCACAACAAGTAAGTTTAAGGAATATCCGGAAATCTGTTATTCTTCCGATTTAGCATTTCCTCCAACAATCCGCCGGTGGTAGTTGATTTGCCCGATATGATAATTCAGGTGAGATAACAGGTAAATCAGAAAATAGCTGGTGTTTACCTTTTCATCCTTTAATGGTAATATATAGTCCTTTTGCAATTCATTTTTAGAAAGCTGCTCCAGGGTATCCGTTACAACGGTACGGGTAGTATCTATATCTTCGAGCAGTTTGCTGCGCGGTACATTTTTCACCCTGAATTCGGCATCCCTGTTGCGCACATAACCCGAGTCACCCAACACCGCTCCTATGAAATGCTGCAGGTTACCGGTAAGGTGCAGGCATAGGTTTCCTCCACTATTGGCTATACCCTCCTTTACCTGCCATAATTGTTCATCTTTGGCATATAATGTTATTTCTTCCTTCAATTTGTCGAGGTCGTTTTGAAAAAGCGGGATAAGATGTTTGGTGATCATGCTTAAGCTTTGTTGTTTGTGGTATACGAACGATGTTGTTGCCTAAAAATTTCAATTTGACGCCTTTCATTATCAAATCCTGTACCACCTATCGGTATTTCATACCAATATTCATGCTTTGGGGCAGCAAATAATACTGCAAATGTGGACCTTTTTTTTAAAAAATAACAAATCTTTTATCATTAATCTTTTGATAAAGAGATGTTTATCCATTGTGCCACAAGCTTGCGCCGGTTCAAAAAATGCTTCTAATCCTTGCCTGTTCTGCAATTATATACTACCTTTGCCGTCCCAATTTAAAACCATTGGGTTTATATCATGTCAGAAAATCAAATTATTAACTCAAACGCTGATGTACAGGAGGTTGCCCATGAGCCTGCAGCGTTAACAAATGAACCTGTGCAGGTGGTAGCCGAAGAGCCGGCAAGTGCACACGATGATTTCGACTGGAGCATCGACAAACGTAATGTTTCTTCTTACAAACAGGAAGAAAAGGAAAAGTATGATGCTGTTTATGAAGGCACGTTCAAAGCCATCTCAGACAACGAAATGGTAGAAGGCGTAGTGGTAGGCCTTACCAAAACCGATGTTGTTGTAAATATTGGTTTTAAAAGTGATGGATTGGTTTCACTAAACGAATTCCGCGATTTACAGGGATTAAAAGTGGGTGATGTAGTGGAAGTGATGGTTGTGGAAAAAGAAGACCGGGAAGGTCACCTGCACCTCAGCCGCAAACAGGCGCGCATTACCCGTGCATGGGAGCGCATTGTGGAAATTCATAAAACCGGTGAAGTGGTAACCGGTATTGTTACCAGCAAAACAAAAGGTGGATTGATTGTAGATGTTTTTGGTATGGAAACCTTCCTGCCAGGCTCTCAAATCGATGTTAAACCTGTTACCGATTACGACCAGTTTGTTGGTAAAACCATGGAATTTAAAGTGGTGAAGATCAACGAAACCATTAAAAATGCTGTAGTATCACACAAAGCACTGATCGAAAGCGATATTGAAGCACAACGTGCAGAAATTATAAGCAAACTCGAAAAAGGACAGGTGCTCGAAGGAACGATCAAAAATATCACCGACTTCGGTGCATTCCTTGACCTTGGCGGATTGGACGGGTTGTTATACATCACCGATATCAGTTGGGGACGTATCAGCCATCCAAGCGAAGTGTTGAAGATGGATCAGAAATTAAATGTGGTTGTACTTGACTTTGACGATGATAAAAAACGCATCAGCTTAGGATTGAAACAACTTACCCCGCATCCATGGGATACTTTACCTGAAAACGTGGGAGAAAATAAGATTGTAAAAGGTAAGGTGGTGAATATTGAAGATTACGGTGCTTTCCTTGAAATATTGCCTGGCGTGGAAGGGCTGGTGCATGTAAGTGAAATTACATGGGCTAATACTCCAATCAATGCCAAGGACTTCTTTAAGTTGAACGACGAGCACGAAGCTAAAATTGTTACACTCGATAAGGATTCAAGGAAGATGAGCTTGTCTATTAAGCAGCTTACCCCTGATCCCTGGAATGAAATAGAAAACAAATACCCGGTTGAAAGCCGTCATAAAGGGTTGGTGAAAAACATCACTCCTTATGGTGTATTTGTTGAACTCGAACCCGGCATCGGTGGTATGATCCATATCAGTGACCTGAGCTGGTTGAAACGCTTTAACCACCCCAGTGAGTACACTAAAGTAGGCAACGAGATCGACGTCATGATACTCGGCATTGATAAGGAAAACCGTAAACTGCAGTTAGGACATAAACAATTGGAAGAAGATCCTTGGAACGCACTACAGGATACATTCGCTGTAGGCACGCTTCATGAAGGAGCGGTTACCCGCAAAGATGAGAAAGGTGCTATTGTTCAATTGCCTTATGGACTCGAAGGTTTCGCTCCCAACCGTCATCTTTTAAAAGAAGATGGGAAAACGATAGGCGCCGATGAAACTGCCCAGTTTATGGTGATTGAATTCGACAGGAACGAGAAACGCATTGTGCTTAGCCATACCCGCATTTGGGAGCAGGCTAAAGCCGATGAAAGAGAAGCAGAGAACAAGGAACGGAAAGTGGAAGCTGCCAAAACCAAAAAAGCGGTTAAAGACATCCAGGGC
Source organism: Agriterribacter sp. (assembly GCA_036274715.1). Lineage (GTDB taxonomy): Bacteria > Bacteroidota > Bacteroidia > Chitinophagales > Chitinophagaceae > Agriterribacter. The sequence continues at coordinate 10,038 of DASUFG010000555.1, read as the reverse complement.
AAAGTTGAAAAAACAACCCTTGGAGATCTTGGCGTGCTTGCGGAGTTAAAGAAGAAAATGGAATCTGGTGGCGAAACAACACCTCCTGCGGCTCCAACACCTCCAACTGCGTCTGCGGAAGAAGCGCCAGAAACACCGGAAGCAGAATAATCAACTAGATTTATTTATACTATGGTATCAATCCGTCACGTTAAAAGCGTGACGGATTTTTTTTGTTTCCCCGCGATTAATGGTCAAAATCAAAATGACCAGATCCACCTGCTAAAGGCTATCAATGTCAACCTATACACCCGCCGGTTATCTTCAGCCTCCTAGGTAACCGTAAGCACATTATTTGTCACCTTAACCGTATACTTTCTTAACGAAGATGGTGCCGGACCCTGTGTTACGCCACCGCTGATGTTGTACTCACTACCATGGCATGGGCACTTGAAACCGTTGGCACTGGCATCATAATTAACCGTGCATTGCTCGTGTGTGCAAATGAGGCTTAACGCTATAAAGGAGCTGGCATCATTACCCGCAGCTGTTCTGATTACAATAACACTGCCGGTAGTTTTTGAGCTGCCGATGGCGCCCAGTTCCGAACTCAGGTTAGCACTGATCAAAACATTTCCACCGACACCACCGCCTCCTGCCGGTGCTGCATTGTCCGACTTTGAACAGGCCGCTAACAAACTCCCGGCACAAATAGCAACTGTTGCCTGGCCGATATCATTTAAAAAATCCCTGCGTTCCATATGTTTTTTTTTATGGTGAACATTTAGTGTTTATTACCCAAATTGAATGCACGTGAAATATTAAAACCGAAATAAACATCACCCTTGCCCCAACTCCCGGTGGTACGTCCCATGAAAAGTGGTTCTACCATACCCTGGGAATTCGTAACATGCACCTGGAAAACATGTCCTCCCGTTTCTATGTCGAACCCGGCTGAAAAAGAACTATATACTTTAAATGAATTCACCTGGTTATCGGGCAGGTAATCATATTCAATGTTAATACTCGAACGTTTGGTTATTTTCATTCTGCCGCCAATTCCCAACACAAATACATTATTATTGTCATCAACGGTGGGCACCAGGTTATAATGCAGGTAGGTGGGCGATAGTTGCAGTGATAAATTACGGTTGAATTTCCTTGCTATTAATAGTTGACCGGTGTAGTTGGTACGGTAGCGGGCGTTGAGGTAGGGCTTATCGGTGTATCGCAGCGTTGTATAAGTGATCGCCCCCAGCGCAGTAACCGATAGGGGCATATGTCCCCGATTTTCAGACTGTCGCAGTAATTTACCTTTGATATAACCATCATATGTTTTCTGAAAGGTACTTCGCCCAATTCCTACTGTTAGCCGGTCATTAATGCCATAGTCGAATCCCATGCGCATGGTGGCATTGTCGAGTCCGAAAAATTCATAAATGCCGTCATTAATCTTTCCAAAACGGTGCATAATCATAAAAATCAATACGCCTTTCGCGGGTGTTTCAATAGAATGGATATTGATGATATGCGTGCCTTTGAATGTGCCGGTAACATAGCCAGGGGGTTTATTGATACTCATGGAATCTTCCAGCATATGGAGCAAAGACGAATCCTGGGCCACACTATTTTTGATGCAAAAGACCGTCGTTACAAAAAACAGCAATAGAAAATATTTCATGTGTATATTTTTATCGTTTTTGCCATCCCGAATTCATCGTCTATACTGGTGATCTACATGCTCCACGTCATGCGGCCTATTTTACAGGTTTGCCATCAATTCTTACCTGCACATCAATCTGTTTGGCAATCTTGTCTCTTACAATCCCGGGAATTTCGATGTTAAAATCCTGCGGTATAAGACTAAAACGGGCAGTTCCTGTTAAGCCATCGGCTGTAAACTCAATAGTAGCCGGTACATCCACCGTTTTCTCTACACCATGCAGCGAAATCACCCCGTGTACCTGGATAACCTGCTGCTGCGGTTTTTGCGGGTCAACCTCGCCGGTAAACATGCCTGTAAATGTGGATTTTGGGTGCCTGTCGCTTTCCACGTAATTTTCATTAAAGTGTTCCTGCATCAGTTCCTTCCTGAACAAAAAACTTTTCATGAGCATAGAAAAAGCAATGGTTTTTTTGGAAAGATCAATGGCGGCATACACCTGGTTATTTTCGGCCTTGATATCTTCCATCGGTGTTTTCGAAAAAAAATTAATGACTCCCGTGCGGGTGGTATACACCTGTGCAGATGTATACAACGCCAGTACTAAACCCATTAAAACAAATACAGTTCGTTTTTTCATGGCTCTTGCTTTTATTTTTTATTACCCCTTCATCAATTATCCGGTGCTCCGTTTCTCATCCATGCTTTTATTTTATTGATCTCGCAATCCGACAATTTGCTACCATTATCAGGCATGGGCGGATAACCACTGGCATGGGTAATTACGCCGATAAGGTTGCCATTGTCGGACTGGGTTTTAAGGTTAGCATAGCCATCCAGGCTCACGTTACCATTAATAATTCCGTTGGCATGACAGGAATAACAGTTTCCACTGATAATGGGTAAAATGTCGAGACTGTACTTCATGCCGGCGGTATCGCAGTTCTGCGGTGCCAGCATATCTTCTGAAGCTTTGGAACAGGCGCTGATGCTGACAGCCAAAAAAAGCACGGCGCATATATATAGAAGAATACGAATCATACACTTCATGTTTTTTATAGAATGATGATGCAATCAGTCAGGTTAACATCAATATTGAAGCCGGTACATTTCCCTTTAACAACTACTTCCATCCCTTTCTGCAGTTTTGCCGATTCCAATTGCCCGGCCGGCGAAAAAAGACAGCTTATTCCGCTCCCATTGGCGTTAATTCCCATCATCAATACGGCATCATTGCCATTAATAATGATCTCGTTCACTTTTCCTTTCACTTCAATGACTTTGTTTAAGAATTCTTTATCGGCTGCTGCCTCATCCCTGTTATAGCCCTCATACAACAGTTCCGCAGGAATGGCGACCTGGGTTGTTTTGTTTTCGATGCCTTCCCTGGGTTTGTTATACCAATACCAGGCTGCGGCCAGGCATACCAATGCCACTGCCAAAAAAATGATCATTTTTTTTCGCATAACCTATAGCGATATGATGGTGATTAATTCAACCGTTTGCCAATACCGATATACAGGCCTCCGCTATTGAGTAAAAGGTTGCCCGTACCGATACCCGAAACCGGTATCCTGAAATAAGGTTCAATACGCAACTGGAATGACTTGCCTAATTTCCGTTCATAACCGGCGCTTATGTTTACGGTTGTCAGCCATTCCTGTGAATTTTTTTTGTAGCTGTAGCCTTTCGTGTACACATTGCCATAATGTTCGTAAGTGTAATCATAATATTCATTGGTCATTAAATATGAGGACATGCCAGCCGTAATAAACCAGTCATTATTTTTGCCGGTATTAATATTATATCGAACAGTCAATGGTATATTGATCATGCCGCAATTGCCATCAACGGAATACAGATCAACATTGTTGAGGTAGGGCTGTTTGCTTTTGTCAAAATATTCTCCCTTGGTATAATACCATTTTCTTTCCCAAAAGGCACCGGTTTCTACCTGCCAGTTTTTATTGAAACGATAACCGAACAACAATCCTGTGCTGTATCCCAAACCAGCAACCTTTTGAAATTTTACAGTACTTATATCCGGTGCTACCAGAGCCTGAACATAGAAATACTTGTTGTTGGAGGGCGGAGCCGGTGGCTTTGCTTCTACCGCGTTTGCTGCTGTACCTGCACTCAAACTGCCGCTTTCCTTAACCGCGGGGTTATAGTCCAGGTGTTTTTCAACTGTTAGTGGAGGCAAAACAGATATTTTGTTTCCGGGTATTTTTTGCAGGGTCAAAGCAGGTGTATACGACAAACCCATGAATACATCTCCTGCTTTGTCCTGCATATTTCCCGATTCAGCCTGGTCAAATTGGTTGCCCTGTTCATGATTACGGTCGGGCGCGGCCGAACGATTTCCCTTGTTATTAGATTGCCTCGCCTTGTTTGAGCCTTGTTTTACCTGGTTATGAGGTGCACTGTTATTCAAAGGAACCTGTTCCAGCAATGCATTACCGGTTAAAGGGCTGGTCAAAGAACTATGATTTGTTTCCCCTGGATTGATTATTGTGGTTCCCGCTGTTTTTTCATCACCTGCATTTGTATTATTCCCGCTTTCCGGGGGAGTGGCATGTTCGTTGGTAAACGGGTGCTGTTGCACCATGCCATCGCCTTTTTTTCCTGATGTAGGTCTACCCATATTATCGTTCCAGGCATTGTGGGCTATCCATCCAGCGGGAAACAACAGGAACCACCAGAAGATAAAACGACGTTTCTTCTTGCCTTTAGCGTTATCATTACTGTCGGGTGAATTGTCATTGCCATGTACGCCGGTATGCACTTTTTCCCAGTCGGATGCCTTTTCGGTATCCACCTCATAGTTTTCCGCAGCTTTACGGAAAAGTTCTTCCATATCGTCATTCTTCAGGTAAAACATAGCACGTTATCCTTATTATCTTTTACAAGGTATTTTTGTAAGAAAGCCCTGGCCCTGGCAAGGTTCGATTTGGATGTACCCACAGATATGCCCAGCATTTTTCCTATCTCCTGGTGCGAATACCCGTCAATAACATACAGGTTAAACACTGCCCGGTAAGAAGGGCTCAGCTTCCTTATCAGTTCAATGATTTCCTTATACAACACATGCTCATCCGATCTCATTTCTGCCTCATGTCCGTTCCATATATTTTCAGTAATGGGTTGATAATTTTTTTGCACATGGTTTACGCGGAGGTGGTCTATCGTGGTATTAATGATTATCCTGCGCATCCATGCCATCAGCAAACTTTCCACGTTAGCGGCATGCTGGTATTCGAATTTGCCAAACGCCTTGAAAATTTTAATAAATGCGTCATTGGCCACCTCGGCTGCGGTTTCATAGGAACTCATGTACCGGTACACTGTTTTTAAGCCAAAGCCCAGGTATTTTTCGTAAAAAACCTTCTGGCACTTTGCATCATTCAATGCACAGCCTTTTATCAGATGTAACAATTGTTCCAAACCAGTGGTAAACTTTATTGGTAATAATTACGGTCATTTTTATGTAAAGGTTGCTTATTAAGGCTAAACTTTTTACAAAACCGGTTGGCTGGTTGCCCGTTCTGGAATTAGCGAAGGTTGTGCTGCCTATGCCATGTGAAATAATTTAATACATGGATGGTGCCTCATCTTTGAAGTTTTTATGCAAATCCATGCGGTAAGTGCGCCGGGATGCATCCGATGTGCCGAAAATTTTGTACATATTTGCAACCGGAAATAATACCGGTGCAGCAATCCCTGTTAGCCGACCTTCCTGTCTTTCACCGGGATAACCAATTTTAGCCCCGACCAAGTTTCATCCACGGCACATACTTTAATGTCTACAAGTCCATTGCTTAATGCCAGCGCTCTTACTACATCCTCCGTGAGATCAGTAACTATTTTAGATGCCTTTTTCGGCCACGAAATCCAGATCATTCCGTTGGGGTGAATTTCATGTCGCAAAGCAATAATATCACTATTCAACTCCGACGACTTTTTAGTGAAATAATGCACCAGGTTTTTCTTTGTCTTTTTTTCGGTAAGAAATTTTACATCCTCCGGTATATCGGTAAAAAGTTCAAAATAGTAAGGGGGTTCATGAACCAGTCTCACTGTAAACCCCGCCTTTATGCCCAGCTTTTTGGCAAGCGGCGTTCCGGAATAACCAGGTGGCTGCATATACGCTATATTTAAATAAATTGCTTACCTGATGGCTACTCTGTAAGATAAGAAAATCTTCTTTTGAGTACCTTATCCTTCAGGAATTATTATCCAGTAGCAGAACAGATGGACAAGGACTAAAATTTGCAGGTGCCGTGGGGCGAAGATGAGTGGTGAACGTTCGGGCACCAGGTATGTTGAAAACAACTTTTAGCTATTATTTTATGCAGCAAATCAGGAACTATTTCGAAAAAAGCGTTCAGATTACCGATAAAGATTGGGAACTGTTTTCATCTAAACTGGTATGCCGTGAATTTTCTAAGAAAACTGTTTTGCTGAAGGCAGGAGCGCAGGAAGATCATTTGTCTTTTATTGAAAGCGGTATCATTCGTTTTTATTTGACTACTGAAACGAACGACTTTACTTTCGGCTTTGCATTCGCAGGCAATTTTATCAGTGCCTATGATTTCTTTTTAACCCGGGAACCATCCACTTATCAACTGGAAACCATAACCGATACTGTTGTGTGGAGCATTACATACAAAGATTTACAAACCATTTATAGTGAAACTGCAATAGGCAATAAGATCGGTAGGCTGGCGAGTGAAGACCTTTTCCTCAAAAAATCGAAGCGGGAGTTATCGCTGCTGAGAGATACCGCGGAGGAACGCTACCTGAAATTGTTTACAGAGCAACCTCATTTGTTGCAGCATATTCCTTTGCAATACATCGCCTCCTATATCGGAATTACCCCACAGGCACTAAGCAGAATAAGAAGGCGTATTTCTTAACCGAGGTTCATTGTTTGCTTTTGCAAAGTACCCGAACTTTGCGGGTAAATTACAAAAGAATGAAACCATTCATTGTTCTGCTTGTTGTTTTTGTTATTGCGGTATTTGCCATTAAAATGCGTAATGGTGAGTTCAATGTTGCACTATCTGCCCGCATTGCCATGTGTGCCATGCTTGTGTTTACGGCAATGGCGCATTTTGCTTTTACTAAGGGCATGGTGATGATGATGCCGCAGTTTATTCCCTTTAAAACCGGGTTGGTTTACCTTTCCGGCATACTGGAGATTGTTTTCGGGATCGGCTTGCTTGTTCCCGCATTTCGCCTGTATGCGGGCTGGATATTAATTGTTTTTTTCATACTCTTACTACCCGCTAATATCAAATCGGCAATGGAGCATGTTGACTATCAAAAAGGAAGTTTTGACGGGCACGGACTAAGGTATTTGTGGTTCAGGATTCCTTTGCAAATTTTCTTTATAGGATGGGTTTATTTTAGTGCTGTCAAATCTTAAATCTCCAGGACTGATAGTGAGGAAAATCCACAGCTATTCAAATTGAATATTTTTATCGGATTGAGGCATTGAAGTATTTCGGATTGATGATGTGTTCAAAAAAGGCATATATTGAAAACAAATATGACCGGTTCGAATGGCCTATAATGAAAAATTAGCGCAGCGCATCCGGGAACGGTTTGCTGCATTGCCCAATACGGAAGAAAAGGCGATGATGGGTGGACTTACATTTATGTACAATGATAAAATGTGTGTAGGGATCATTAAGGATGAATTGATGTGCAGGATTGATCCCGCATTATACGAAACCGTTCTTGAAAAAACAGGTTGCCGGCCAATGGAGTTTACCGGTAGGGCGATGCAGGGCTATGTACTGGTTGATGAAACCGGCATGAAAACCAAAAAGGATTTCGACTACTGGATTGACCTGGCGCTGGACTTCAACAAAAAGGCAAAATCCTCCAAACAGAAAAAATAACAAATGCAAAAAAGCGTTGAACAATTTGCGGTTTGGTTTTTATCGCCATTCTGCAGAAAAGAAACGGAGTATCAGTTCTTTATTTAATTCGGCCGCAGCCATGCAGTTGTATTAAATTTGCTACTTTTAAAAAGGGAAATGCAACGGAACTATTGCTTATAACACTGATTCATGATTTCAGACAACGGTCAACCTTCTATTTTGGGTGCTTATGCAGAGCAGCAGTATGCCCATCACGAACTCCCCGGAAATAATGCCGGACTACGGCAACAATGGGAAATTTTTTTCAATTCCCTTCAGCAATTGGGCAATGACGAGATTTTAAGTCGTAGCCAGGATATTACGCGGTTCTTAAAAGAAAATGGCGTTACCTACAATATTTATGGGGATCCATCGGGTATGAACCGCGCCTGGAAACTGGATTTGATTCCTTTCCTGATCAGCAAAGTTGAATGGCTGAATATCGAGTTCGGGCTAAAACAACGGGCAACTTTGTTTGACCTGATGCTAAAAGATATTTATGGGGAGCAGCGGGCTATTAAAGACGGCATACTTCCCATGGAAATTATTTACAACCATCCCGGCTTTTTGCGGGAATGCTGTGGCATACAACATAGGGGCACGCATCACCTGATTATATATTCGGCAGATATGGCCCGGAGCCGGGATGGGAAAGTGTGGATACTGAACGACCGTACTCAGTCCCCTTCAGGATCGGGCTACGCATGGGAAAACCGTATGGCAATGGCGCGTATTGTGCCCGAGTTATTCAACGGACTAAAAGTGAAACGCCTTTCTCCATTTTTTAATGCCATGCGAAATGCCCTAACCGGGATAGCCCCCCATAAAGCTGTTCAGCCGCGAATCGTTATCCTTACGCCGGGTCCAAGCAATGAAACCTATTTTGAACATTCTTTTCTTTCCTCCCACCTTGGGTTTACCATGGTGCAGGGAGACGACCTGATGGTGAAAGACAATTTTGTGTGGTTGAAAACACTTGGCGCTCTCGAAAAAGTAGATGTGATTGTGCGACGGGTAGACGATATTTATTGCGATCCGCTCGAACTGAAAGAAGATTCACAGTTAGGCGTACCCGGATTGTTGCAGGCTGTTCGCAGCGGTAACGTAAGCATAGCCAACCCACTGGGCAGCAGCGTTGTTGAAAACCCGGGGTTGCTTCCTTTTTTGCCGGCCCTTTCACAATATTTTTTAGGAGAGCCTTTAAGGTTACCTACCATCGCTTCCTGGTGGTGTGGACAAAAAGATGCGTTTGAATATGTAGAAAACAATTTATCCTCATTGGTCATCAAAAGAATTTACAGGGAATCAAATCAACCTACATCTGTTGATGCTACCGTTTTGGATGATGAAAAGCGCAAGGAACTTCGTGAGCGCATCAGGGCACAACCGCATTTATATGTGGGACAGGAAAAGGTTAATTTTTCGGATTCCCCTGCATGGGTAAAGGGTAAGCTGGAGCCTGTGCATGCTTTGTTCAGAAGCTTTGCAGTAAGCGATAGTGGCGGTTATACGATAATGAATGGCGGGCTTACCAGGACTTCACTCGACAAAGAAAATATTATTATTTCCAACCAGTTGGGTGGCTACAGTAAAGACACCTGGGTGCTGTCGGACGAAGACAGTACTATATTGCATATTAAGAAGGAACATGATTATTTGTACGAGCACCGCAATGACTATAAAAGCAATTTTTTACCCAGCCGCACCGCCGAAAATCTTTTTTGGGTGGGTCGCTATGCCGAGCGTGTTTTGAGCAACGCCCGCTTCCTGCGCACCGTCATGCAGTTTGTGGAGGAAGCCAACAAGGCCTTTATCGATAACGATTTGAATTTTAAGCAATATTTATTAGCAGGTGTTACGGAATATACACATACCTACCCGGGCTTTACCGGCAAAGACAGTGAAAAGAAGTTGCAGGAACCGTGGAAGGAATTTGGTGACATTTTATTTAACAGCAACCGAACCGGAAGCCTCTCCTACAATATGGCGTCATTTACCCGGGCATTGCATGCCGTAAGAGATCATTGGTCGGGCGATACCTGGAGGGTGATCAGGGAAATGGAAGAAGCCTGGCAAAAAGCTTCCTTGTCGCAGCATAAGGGGCATTATAAGATTCAAACTGCGGTAGATAGTGTTATTACTTCCATGATGGCTTTTGTTAGTTTAAACAGTGAAACCATTTCGCGTGACCAGGGATGGACGGTAGTGGATACCGGCCGCAAGCTGGAACAGAGCCTCCTGCTGATCAGGATGCTCCGCGCAATATTGGTGAATAAAAAAGACGATTCGGTTGAATATATTTTGCAGGAGGTAGTGCTGAACAGCAACGAGAGTATGGTAAATTACCGTTTTAAATACCGGGCACATTTACAGTTACCGTTGGTATTGGATTTAATGCTTCTCGACCCCGATAATCCAAGGTCGTTATTATACCAGGTAGAGAGAATGAAAGAGTATTTATCACGCTTG
>DASUFG010000554.1:0-3263 GCA_036274715.1 Agriterribacter sp. | reverse complement strand
AAGCCCGTTCCCAGAAACAGGTACTTCAGGAAATAAGATTTGAAGAAAACTGATTCGATGACCCTTGCGGGGCTTCTCCCCGTTCTCCACTTATTTTTTATAACCCGAAATACTGTTTGGCGTTGTAATAGGAAATATTCTGTACCATTTCCCCCAACCAGGTGATATCTCCAGGCAACAACCCATTTTCTACATCATTGCCGATAAGATTACATAATATCCGCCGAAAATATTCATGACGTGGCCAGGAAAGGAAACTGCGTGAATCGGTGGTCATACCAACAAATCGACTTAATAGCCCCATATTGCTCAATGTATTCATTTGTTCTTCCATTCCATCTTTTTGATCAAGGAACCACCAGCCCGAACCAAACTGAATCTTGCCAGGTGTAATGCCGTCCTGGAAGTTTCCTATCATCGTTGCATAAACAGCATTATGGGAAGGGTTATTATTGTAGATAATGGTTTTAGCCAGTTTGCTATCCTTATCAAGCCTGTTAAAAAAAGATGACATTGCCTGGGCCACATTCCAATCTCCTATGGAATCCACTCCTGCGTCGGCACCTAATCGATTTAGCAGACGGCTATTGTTATTGCGCAACGCTCCAATATGAAATTGCTGTGTCCATTTTTTTTCTGCATTCCACTCACATATAAAATGAAGTGTCCCCGATTTAAACTGGGCTACCTCCTCTACGCTTAACGCTCTTTTGTTTCTGATCTTACTAAAACTTTCTTCCAGTTGAGCCAATGTAAAATCGCTGGCATACATGGTTTCCAGTCCGTGGTCTGAAATACGGCAGCCTACGGCATGGAAGAATTCGTGACGTTTTTTTATGGCCTCCAGCAAATGCTGATAAGTATTGATATTAGTGTTCGCTGAGGCAGCTAATTTATCAATATAAGCATTGTATGTCTCTGCATCTTCAACCGCCATTGCCTTATCGGGTCTGAATGCCGGTAATACTTTGATGCCTAATCCGCTAATATTGATTTGCGTGTGATAGGCCAGGTTATCGATCGGATCATCGGTGGTACACAAAGTTTCTACAGAAAAATATTTTAACAAACTGTGAACCGGCAAAGCGGTTAATTGTTCATTGCACTGATTATATATTCTCTCCGATGAGTTTTCATTCAATAACTCCGTAATGCCGAAGGGCTTTTTTAATTCTAAATGTGTCCAGTGATAGAGCGGATTACGCATGGTGTAGGGAACAGTAGCTGCCCATACTTTAAACTTAGTGTAATCGTCGACGTTGCCTGTAATATTGTCTTCGTTTACTCCATTACTGCGCATAGCACGCCATTTGTAATGGTCGCCTTTTAACCAAATTTCTGTTATGGTGTTAAAAGTTTTATTAGTGGCGATTTCTTCAGGAGGAAGATGATTATGATAATCTATTATCGGCATTTTTGCGGCATATTCATGATAGAGTTTTTGCGCTGTAGGGCTCTGAAGCAGGAAATCTTCGTTTAGAAAGCTTTTCATATCGTTGCATTTAAATAGATCCAGGAAAATAAAACGCTCCTATTTCAATAATAGGCAATGCCGTTTATTTTTTTACTTTTCCTATGTATTGATTAATCTTTTTGATATGTTCGGTCACTAATTCATACTGATTATTTTCCAGCCAGTTTGCCGGAAAAAGCTGAGATCCGATACCAACCGCAGTGACCCCGGCTTTAAACCAGTTGCTGATGTCTTCTTCAGTCGGCTCTACGCCACCTGTAGTCATGAAATGCATATCGGGGAACACGGCCTTAACAGCTTTGATAAAGCCTGGACCGCCCAATTGTTTGGCAGGAAATATTTTTACAATCTCCATTCCCCAATGTTCGGCCAAGCCAATTTCAGAAGCCGTGGCACAACCCGGCATCCATAATTTTTGATGTTTTACCGCCATATGGTGAATTCCCTCCAGGATTAACGGTGAAATCAAAAAATCCGCCCCGGCATGAATAAATTGTTCAGCTTGCTGCGCATTTTTTATGGTGCCTATGCCCAATACCATTCCGGGTAGTTTCTCATTACAAAACTTCCTCAACGCAATAAAAATGTCGAAAGAATTAGTATTTCGATTGGTAAATTCAAACAAACGAACCCCAGCATCGTAGGATGCCTGAAGTACATTGCAGCACACGGAGACGTCTGTATGAGTAAACAAGGGCATGAAGCCTGTTTGTTGTACCAATGCTGCTATTTCTCGGGATGTCATATTTTGATTATTTTTAATTCTTCGGCTGCATACAGCTAATTTTACCTGATAATCCTCCCACTTCCGCTTTGTGCTATAATCGTATCAATTTCCGCTTTGGTAGCTATATTAAAATCTCCCATGATGGTATGCTTCATTACGCCACAGGCAGTGGCAAACTCAATGGCATCAGGTAAACTGCTTTCTGTTTTAAGTGAATGGATTAAGCCCGCCATGAAAGCGTCTCCCGCCCCAATCCGTTCCGCTATGGACTGCATTTGATAGGGCTGCGAAGTGTGTATATTCCCTTTATTCCACAAATACCCGGTATAATGGTTAGAACTGGCGCTATCCTGCCTTCGCATAGTCATAGCGATGTATTTTACATCGGGCAATGCTTTTTGCAAAAGCATAAATGTACTTTCCACCAGGTTAGAAGGATCGGGTTCGATACCGAAATAGAGTTTTGCCGTATCTACATCGGCCAACAAAACATCGCAAAACTGAAGTAACTCCGGCATTACCTGGCTACAATGGCTGCCATAGTTCCAGAGGGTATTACGGTAATTAAAATCTGCAGAAACTAATATTTTTTGTTCCTTGGCTACCGCTAATGCCTCTCTACAAATTATAGCAAGGTTCTGGCTTAAAGCAGGTGTAATACCGCTCCAATGAAACCAATCAGCTCCGGCAAATATTTCAGTCCATTTAATTTGCTTAGGTTTCAGCCAACTAAATGCAGAATAGTCTCGATCATAAATCACTCTTCCCGGTCTGGCACCTTGTCCGCCTTCGTAATAATAAGTGCCCAATCGCCCTTGCTCCGTTGCCAAAATATGGGTTTGAACATTATATTTATGTAATTGAGCAATTCCGGTACGTGCCAATTCATTTTCCGGCAGCGCAGTAATATATAAAGGAGAAGTTCCGAGAATTGCCAATGAAACCGCAATATTGGCTTCCGAACCAGCCCAATGCATTTCCAACATATTAGACTGAACTAACTTTTGTTGTTGCGGGGGAGTGAGCCGGAGTAAATATTCACCAAATAAAGCAACCTTTTTG
>DASUFG010000553.1:0-3049 GCA_036274715.1 Agriterribacter sp. | reverse complement strand
AGCTCGGAATAGGCATCGCCCATCAATCCGTATACAAGCGCCAGTGTTTGAACCGAACCGTTTGCGTCAAAATCTTTGAGGTATTTTAAAGCGTTATCGTAATCTCCCAACTGCAGGTAAGTTTCTCCTGCGTATAATTTTGCAAGGTTACCGGAAGGGGTGCCGCCGTATTTGCTGATTACCTTCAAAAAACCGGCATTTCTACCATCGCCATTTAACGCCAGTTGCAGGGAATCTTTAGCGAAATATTGCTGCGCTTTTGCAATGTACTCTACCGCTTTTTCGTTCTCCGGAATTTTGAACCAGTATTTATAAATAAAGTAACCGCCCACCAATAGTATAACTGCACTTAAAGCAATAAGGATACCTTTGTTATTCTTTACCGAAAAAACCTGAGCGCTCTCAAGTTTATCTTCATGCTTTACCGCTTCGTGTTTTTTTATTGCACTCATTTTCTTTTTCTGTATTCTTTTAATTTGTATTTCGATTGTTTACTTTGATTTCGATTAATCCATTATAAAAGGATAATCTTGCTGTATATAAATATCCTTTAAGATTTCGTCATCATCGGGCCACGGACTTTCTTCTGCAAATTGAACCGATTCATCCACTTCGTTCTTTACTCTATCGATGATGGCTTCAATCTCAGACTCCGGAACATTAAAACCATTGATCAATTTATCCCTGGTATACTCAATGGGATCCCGTTGTTTGTATTCTTCTACTTCTTCTTTGGTGCGGTATTTCTGTGGATCACTCATGGAGTGTCCTTTATAGCGGTAGGTCTTTATTTCAAGCAATGTTGGTCCACCCCCTTCCCGGGCTCTCTTTACTGCACGTGTCACCGCCTCATGAACAGCTTCAGGACTCATTCCGTCCACACTATCGCCGGGCATGTCATAGGCATCGGCCAGTTTGTAAATGTCCATTACATTGGAAGTACGCTGAACTGAAGTACCCATCGCGTAGTTGTTGTTTTCGCAAATGAAAATAACCGGCAACTTCCAAATCATCGCCAGGTTAAAGGTTTCATGCAGCATACCCTGCCTCGCAGCTCCATCTCCAAAAAAAGTAAGCGATACATGATCAGTACCCCTGTATTTTTCAGCAAATGCAAGTCCTGCACCGGTACCTATCTGAGCACCAACGATTCCATGTCCGCCAAAGAAGTGCTCTTTCACTCCAAAAAAGTGCATACTCCCACCTTTACCCTTTGAACAGCCTGTGGCTTTCCCGTACAATTCCGCCATGCATGACTTTGCACTAACCCCTTTGGCAATAGCCAATCCATGATCCCGGTAGGCGGTAATAAAAGTGTCCTCGGGCTTGGTGGCGGTCATACAACCTGCGGCCAAAGCTTCCTGCCCTATGTACAAGTGACAAAAACCTCGGATCTTTTGCATACCGTACAATTGCCCGGCTTTCTCCTCAAAACGACGTAGTAAAAGCATCAGTTCATACCAATAGAGGTAGGTCTCCTTTGTAAATTTTACAGTTTCTTTTGTAGTAGCGTTCACGTAGTAAAATTTGAGCGGCAAATATATGTGTTAAATGTCAAATTCTGAATTTCAAATTCCACCACCCTCAGTTATCAAATTTCTGATTTTCAGTTTTTATTTTGAGGATTCCATATAGATTTGCCCTTTGTTTACACTGGATAACATATCACTGGTGCAATTCCGGAATTACGAAAAAGCTGAATTTAGTTTTTCAGGGAACGTAACTGGTTTTTGCGGAAAGAACGGGAGCGGTAAAACAAATTTGCTCGACGCGATCTATTACATGTGCTTCACTAAAAGCTATTTTGGTAAAACGGACGCACAAAATACGCAACAACATAAATCGGGATTCAGGCTCGATGCCAAAGCCAAACTTCAGGGCAAAAGCCATCACATTTCATGCATCTTACGTGAAAATGGCAGGAAAGAATTTTCAGTTGACCATGAAACTTATTCAAAATTTGCGGACCATATCGGCAAATTTCCCTGTGTAATGGTGGCTCCCGACGATGTAGCTATTATTACTTCCGCCAGCGAAGAGCGCAGGAAATTCATGGATTATACTATTTCCCAGTTGGATGCGATGTATTTGCAAAACCTCATCGACTACAATAAGCTACTTCAACAGCGCAACAGTTTACTAAAGCAATTTTCCGAATCAGGTGTTATGGATGAAAGCCTCATGGAAGTCATCTCCAGCCAACTCATCACTGCTGGTCATTTTATTTATGCCAGGAGAAAACTTTTTTTAGAAACCTTCATCCCCGCTATTATAGCGCTGTACGATTCCATCTCTTCGCATAAAGAAAAATTAACGATAACATACAAAAGTCATTTAGAATCAGATGATTTTAAAAGTTTACTTAGAAAAAGTAAATCAAGAGACATAGCGTTGCAAAGAACGACCCAGGGGGTACACCGCGATGACCTGGAGTTTTATTTAAAGGAATATCCCTTTAAATCCACTGCTTCACAGGGGCAGCGAAAAAGCTTATTGTTTGCTTTAAAACTCGCAGAGTTCAACGTTTTGTTACAGCATAATGGCTTTCCGCCCCTGTTATTACTGGACGATGTATTTGAAAAGTTGGATGAAAGTCGGATGAAAAACCTGCTTTTAAAAGTTTGCGTTGAAAATAAAGGCCAGGTTTTTATTACGGATACCCATTGCAGCCGTTTAAAAGAAGCCCTGAACGAAATACAGGTACGTCATCAAATTATCGGCTTGTGAAGTTTTTGCCTTGTTGGGAAAATAACGTGGTTGGGTGATAAATACGGTATTACAAATAAAAAATGACCGCGATGCCACAAGCTATCCAAAAAGGTCACTACTCAGGTACCTGTCGCCACGGTCGCACGCAATAAAAACAATAACCCCGGATAAAATCTCCTTGCTCAGTCTCAATGCGGCGGAGGCGGCTCCACCGCTGCTCATGCCCGCAAAGATGCCTTCCTGCCTGGCCAATTGCCTGGTAATGGCTACAGCATCAGCTTGAGCGATATCCATTACCCGGTCTACTCTTTCCGGTTGGTAAATTTTCGGAAGGTATTCT
>DASUFG010000552.1:0-11221 GCA_036274715.1 Agriterribacter sp. | reverse complement strand
TTGCGTTAGTGATGTAGAGGATGAACTTGGCATGTGTATGTGCTTATTATTTATTCGGTATACTTATGATGAAATGATTGCAGCTGAAATACATGAATAAGAACAAATTCCTGTTGCAGAAACAGCGCATTTTGAAGGCATGAAATTAGTCAAAAAAAAAGGATTCACCCATTACATTGAATCTTTTTAATCAAAAAGGACAGATATTATGCAACTTCTAAAGTAAATCCATTAAATTTTTATTAATAAACACAATTCGCGTACAACCTATCGCCATTTCGGTGCCAGTTGCATATAGTACCTGGATGATTTTTTACCATTTTATTTGCTATTGTCTAAATCTGTTTTACCTTCGGCAACTGAAACAATAATGGTACAGCTTAATTTAAATACATTCTCTTCCTTGCCTTCTGCATTTTCTGCGGCAATTACCATTATTACAACAACAACCCTCGGTTGAGGGTAAAGATCACGCATATCATCCTTTGGGCATACAGGCTACAGTCATCTGAAAAGATAGATGGGCAGATATCATAAAAATTATCAAATAAACAAATATGCAGGTGTTGAAATTCGGCGGTACTTCGGTGGGAAGCGCTGATAATATAAAAAAGGTAATCGCTATAGCAAAGAAAAAACTGGAAAAAGATAAGGTAATTGTTGTTGTATCTGCATTAGGTGGAACCACCGACGCTTTGCTTAATTCCGGGCTGATAGCAGCCAGCGGCAATGAACAATACAGGGACGAACTACAAAGGATTGAACAAAGGCACCTGGATACCGTTAAGTTATTGATACCGGTGCAACAGCAAAGCAGCGTGTTAAGCCTGGTTAAAAAATTGTGTAACGAAATAGAAGATTTGTGTAATGGCATTTTTTTATTGGGTGAGTTATCGGCAAGGACCAAAGATCGCTTGCTGAGTTATGGCGAACTCACTTCTTCTCAAATCATCGCGGCTGCATTTAATTCTGCCGGTGTGCCTGCTCACTGGAAAGACGCAAGAGCCCTGATACAAACAAATACCAATTTTGGCAATGCTACCGTGAATTTGCCGGTTACCCTGCAACAAATTGCTGATTTTGTTGCGATAAGCAAAGAACAACTACTGGTCATACCGGGGTTTATAGCGTCAGGTGTCAACAATGAAACCACAACCCTTGGCCGGGGCGGCTCTGATTACACTGCAGCTCTTATTACAGCCGCAGTAGATGCCGAAGCACTGGAAATATGGACGGACGTATCGGGTATGATGACTGCTGATCCACGTTGGGTAAGCGGCGCAAAAGTAATCCCTTCGATTTCGTACCAGGAGGCTATGGAACTGTCCCATTTTGGCGCCAAAGTACTTTATCCACCCACCATTCAGCCGGTTTTGGGTAAAGGGATTCCTGTGATCATAAAAAATACATTTGCCCCCGAGGATGAGGGAACGATTATCCAGGAAAAAGCGGGTACAAATGGTAATGCCATTCGGGGTATTTCCAGCATCAGCAATATAGCATTATTCAGTTTGGAAGGAAGCGGAATGGTGGGTGTTCCCGGTTTTTCAAGGAGGTTGTTTGAAGCTTTGTCGGTAGCGCAGATCAATGTTATCCTGATCACGCAAGGATCATCCGAACACTCCATTTGTGTAGGCGTTGAAGCTGCCTTTATACATAAGGCAACAGAAGTAGTGGATGCAGAATTTGCACATGAAATTGAAGTGGAAAAGGTACAACCCCTGGTGGCTGAAACCGATTTGTCTATTATAGCATTGGTTGGAGAGAATATGAAAAGCCACCCCGGCATAAGTGGTAAAATGTTTGGTGCCTTAGGTAGGAATGGCGTAAACGTAAGGGCAATTGCCCAGGGCTCTTCCGAACGCAACATATCTGCAGTTGTTGCTACAAAGGATGTGCGCAAGGCCATTAATATCCTGCACGAAGAATTTTTTGAGACCACCTATAAACAGATTCATCTTTTTATCGCGGGCACCGGTAATGTGGGCAGCAAACTGTTACAGCAATTAAAGCAGCAACAAGATTGGCTGACAAAGCACCTGCGACTGAATGTTAGAGTAATAGGATTGGCTAACAGCAGGAAAATGATAGTAGATAATAACGGCATTGACTTTAACCATTGGGATGAACGATTACAGTCCGGTGAAGAAGCCAATATAGAGGAGTTCGTGAATATTATTATTGGTAAAAATTTTCGCAATTCCATATTTGTAGATATAACAGCCAGCGATACTGTTGCAAAAGTTTACGACAGGCTGCTACAAAAAAGCGTTTCCATTGTGGCGTGCAATAAAGTAGCCGCATCATCATCATATGCTTATTACAAAAAATTAAAAGATACAGCAAGGGCATACAATTGCCTCTATTTATTTGAAACCAATGTAGGCGCTGCGTTACCAGTTATTGGAACGCTAAACGATTTAATGCGCAGCGGTGACAAGATCAACCGGATTGAAGCAGTGCTGAGCGGCACTTTAAATTTTGTTTTTAACAACTATAATGGAGAGCGCAGCTTTGCGGAAGTGGTAAAACAGGCACAGGACGAAGGCTTTACAGAGCCGGATCCGCGCCTCGACTTAAGCGGAAAGGATGTGATGCGCAAAATATTGATACTGGCACGCGAATCGGGGGAGAAACTCGAAATGGAAGATATTGCCTGCAATGGCTTTTTGCCGGAAAGCTGCATGCAGGGTGATGTAAACGCATTTTATTCGGAACTAAAAAAACATGAAGCACATTTCAAAAACCTGTACGAAAGTGCAGCTGCTGAAGATTGTAAACTTAAATTTGTTGCCAAATTCCAGGATGGAAAAGCTTCCGTGGGGCTTGAACATATTGCTCCGCAACACGACCTGTATCATTTATATGGAAAAGATAATGTAGTATTGTTTTATACGGAACGCTACCCGCAGCAGCCACTGGTTGTGAAAGGAGCAGGTGCTGGCGCAGAGGTAACCGCATCGGGTGTATTTGCCGATATTATAAGAGGAGCAGCGTCCTGATATTGTAATAAACAAGTGAAATTGAGTATTCATTCGAACGATTATTAAAAATTAAACAATGCCGGGCAACGACAATAGCGAGCATGTCATTTCTTCACCGGGTAACGAAGCCGTAACACCCATTCGGTTGGATTTAACTTCTCTAATCAATCAATCCTGTACGGTAAGGGCACCAGGCACGGTGGCTAATATGGTATGTGGTTTTGATGTGCTTGGGCTGGCTTTGAATGATCCTTACGACCTGATGACAATCAAACTGATTGAAGAGCCGGTGGTCATCATTCATAACCGCGATAAATATGGGCTGCCCACAGACCCTCAAAAAAACGTGGCCGGTGTTTCCCTTTTGGAAATGATAGACAGGTTGGAAAACAGGATTGGCTTTGATATTACGATCGAAAAAAAAATAATGCCCGGTAGTGGCATTGGCTCAAGCGCGGCAAGTGCGGCAGGTGCGGTTGTGGCCGCCAATTATTTGCTGGGCAATATTTTCAGCAATTTCGACCTGGTGCAGATGGCTATGTTTGGTGAAAAACTGGCGTCGGGCGTAAAACATGCCGACAACATAGCACCCTGCATTTATGGTGGCGTAACGCTTATCCGAAGTATATACCCGCTCGATATCATCAATGTTCCTTCGCCTCCGATGTATGTTACACTGGTTCATCCGCAAATTGAAGTACGTACCGAAGATGCGCGGCAGATATTGAGAAAACAGATTTTACTGAAAGATGCCATCAGGCAATGGGGCAATATCGCCGGGCTGGTTACCGGGCTAATGAAAAATGATTATGACCTGATTGGACGCTCGCTTGAAGATGTACTGATTGAACCCGTGAGAAGCATACTTATTCCGGCATTTAATGAAGTAAAATCAAAAAGCCTTGAAGCGGGCGCTCTTGGCGGTGGTATTTCGGGATCGGGACCTTCTATATTTATGCTTAGCCGCGATGAGAAAACTGCACGGAATGTTGAATCCGCAATGCAGGAAATCTACACGAATACCGGAATTGCTTTCCATACCTACGTAACCACTGTTAATATGAAAGGCGTTACCATGGTGAATCAGGATATTTCCTGAATATCAATCTTAACCGCTACAACCCTAATTAAAGAACAGGATTATTACAATGAGATATTATAGCCTGGAGCAACAATCACCGCCCGTTAGTTTTAAAGAGGCCACCATTAATGGACAGGCGCCCGACAAAGGCTTGTACTTTCCCGAAACAATACCGCAACTTGGCAGTAGCTGGATAGCAGCCATCGATGACATGACCAATGAGGATATTGCCTATGATGTAATCCTTCCCTACGTAGGCAACGATATACCAGGGGATAAACTAAGGCGTATCGTTAGCGAAACGGTTAACTTCTCGATTCCCCTGGTAAAAGTAACCGACAATATCTTTTCACTGGAACTTTTTCACGGACCTACACTGGCCTTCAAAGACATCGGCGCTAGGTTCATGAGCAGGTGCCTGGGCTATTTTGCCCGGGAAAGAAGCGAAAAAATTACTGTACTTGTGGCCACATCGGGCGATACAGGCGGTGCAGTTGCCAACGGCTTTTTTGGAGTTGAAGGAGTAGAGGTAGTTATTCTTTATCCCTCGGGAAAAGTGAGTTCGGTTCAGGAAAAGCAGCTAACCGCATTGGGAGGAAATATTCATGCGCTGGAAGTAAAAGGAAGTTTCGATGATTGCCAGCGAATGGTAAAGCAGGCATTTACAGATGAAACAATAACAAAAAAACGGTTCCTAACGTCGGCCAACTCAATTAATGTGGCCCGATGGTTACCGCAGCAGTTCTATTATTTCTTTGCCTATAAACAGTGGAGCCAAAAAGAAACTCCGCCCGTATTTTGCGTACCCAGTGGCAATTTTGGCAATATTTGCGCAGGCATGTTGGCGTATATTTCCGGTCTCCCGGCAAAACATTTTATTGCGGCCTGCAATGTAAACGATGTGGTACCCCGTTACCTGCATAGTGGTGAATACGATGTAAAGCAGGCAACTCCTACCCTTTCCAATGCAATGGATGTAGGTAACCCGAGCAATTTTGTACGAATACTTCAATTGTTCGATCATCAATTTATCAATCTCAGGCATGCCCTCTCGGGATATACGGTTACAGATGCCGAAACAAAAGATACCATAAGACGAACGCTGCATGAAACGGGCTATATACTCGACCCTCACGGTGCCGTGGGCTATTTGAGTTTACAACGATACCTTGATGCACATGCGGATCAAAAAGGAATTTTCCTGGAAACCGCCCACCCGGTTAAGTTTCCCGAAGTGGTTGAAGAAATTACCGGGCAGCCCATCGCCATTCCGGACTCGGTGAAAGAAATCATGCATCTTCCTAAAAAAAGTACGGTGATAACTCCCGAATATGAAAATCTAAAAGACTACTTGCTCAGTTAGCCCTGCTTCTACTGAACATTGTATTGGGTTGCGAAATAACATCGACTCACCAGTTTTTCTGCAGTCATAAATTTGCATTTCAGATTTCTTTGGATATTTGCAGGTATGCATGATATTGAACCGTTTTATAACTGGCGGCATTTATACGTTTCCGAAGAAGATCCAAGATCTCCGTTTTACGGGCGCGAGTACAGCGAATTTGTGTTTTCACAAACGATATATAATTATTATATCCACCCACAATGGGATGAATTTGGTTCCCGCACCCTATATATGAAAATTCTGTACGCCGATTATGAAATGGGCTTTGCTATCATCGAACTGATTGGAGAATGGAATGACGCGATTGAGAATGACATTCAAACATTACGCAGGGAGGTCACGGACATTCTTTTTTATGAAAGAATAACAAAATTTATCCTGATCACCGAAAATGTACTGAATTTTCACAGCAGTGACGACAGCTATTACGAGGATTGGTTCCAGGAAACCGATGAAGAAAAAGGATGGATTGCCATATTGAACCTTCCCGAACAATCGCAGCAAGATTTTAAAAAGGCAAGGCTGCACAGGTACACCGCTTTAATGGACATTCCGGAATGGCGCATATTGGAGCCCCAAAATCTTTTTAGTGTTATTAACGATCATTTGTCAAAAAGATTAGATTCATAAAAAAACCAAATCCCTGATGTTTATGAGCATTTGTGTGCTACTTTTGGCCTACTTTTTCTAACTACCTCTAACTCATTATGACCTGGAAACAACTCTTCACTTCATCCGTTGGAAAAAAATTTGTAATGGCGCTTACAGGCATGTCCCTGATCGCATTTCTGGTGGTGCATGTTGGCATTAATGCCTGCATATGGGCTGGTGATGATGGCGCAATGTTCAACAAAGCGGCCCATTTTATGGGCTCAACAATAGTAATCCGCATTCTCGAAGTGGGGTTATTTGTCGGCATTATCCTTCATATTGTTCAAGGGTTGATGCTTGAAGCTCAAAACAGGAGCAAACGCAGCATTGGCTACGAAATATCGATGGGCAACCGCGGAAGCAAGTGGTACAGCCGCAACATGGGGCTATTGGGTACGTTAATCATGCTGTTCCTGATCATGCACATTTATCATTTTTGGACGCCGAGCCGGCTGGGTGGCATCGGCAATATTCATGAACTGGGGATTGCTTCGTACGACGGCAAGGAATATCACAACCTATACGGTGAAATGCTGATGGTATTTCAATCGTTGCCAATAGTTATTTTGTATGTGCTGGCATGCATTTCCTTAGCGTATCATTTATTGCATGGTTTTAACAGTGCATTCAGAACGCTCGGGCTGCACAACCAGCGCTATGTTAGCATCGTTAAGGCCTCGGGCACCGCATTTTCAATAATTGTACCCCTGGCTTTTGCCATGATGCCCATTTCCATACATTTGGGATGGGTAAAATAGCTTAATTGACAAGAAATATGTGAGGTGTGGCTTTTTGAATTTTATCTTACGCTTTTTGGATAACCTGACAATAATCTGGTAATATCATCAATGTTTTTACAATTATGCTCGATTCAAAAATACCTGCGGGGTCTTTAGAAAATAAATGGGATGACTATAAAGGTCATGTTAAATTGGTTAACCCTGCCAACAAGCGAAAATTAGAAGTGATTGTTGTAGGAACCGGGCTTGCCGGTGCTTCTGCAGCCGCATCCCTTGGGGAGTTAGGATATCGTGTGAAAGCCTATTGTTTCCAGGATTCCCCGCGCAGGGCGCATTCCATTGCGGCACAGGGTGGCATTAATGCCGCTAAAAACTATCAAAATGACGGCGACTCTGTTTTTCGTCTGTTTTACGATACCATAAAAGGTGGCGACTACCGGTCACGCGAAGCAAATGTGCATCGCCTGGCGGAGGTAAGCGCGAATATTATTGACCAGTGCGTGGCGCAGGGCGTACCATTTGCCAGGGAGTATGGCGGCTTGTTAAGCAACCGCTCTTTTGGGGGCGTGCAGGTAAAAAGAACATTCTATGCGGCTGGACAAACCGGTCAGCAATTATTGATAGGTGCTTACCAGGCGCTCGAGAGGCAAATTGCATTAGGCAATGTAACCATGTACACCAGGCACGAAATGCTGGATGTGGTAATTATTGACGGCAAAGCAAGAGGGATTATTTGCCGCAATTTAATTACGGGGGAATTGGAAAGGCATTTCGGACATGCTGTTTTGCTGTGCAGTGGCGGATATGGAAACGTGTTTTACTTATCTACCAACGCCATGGGCAGTAATGTTACTGCCGCATGGAAAGCGCATAAAAAGGGGGCATTCTTTGCTAACCCTTGCTTTACCCAGATACATCCTACCTGTATACCGGTTACCGGCGACCATCAAAGTAAATTAACCCTAATGTCCGAATCGTTGCGTAACGATGGACGTATATGGGTTCCCAAGAAACAGAATGATACCCGCAAGGCGAATGATATTCCTGAGGAGGAGAGAGATTACTACCTGGAAAGGCGATATCCTGCATTTGGTAACCTGGTGCCGCGCGATGTGGCATCGAGGGCAGCGAAGGAAAGATGTGATGCCGGTTATGGGGTAGGCACCACAAAGCAGGCGGTTTATTTAGATTTCAGGCACAACCTCATCAATAAATACGGACGTACGGAAGCCCGGAAACTTGGCATAGAAAATCCCGATGAAGATACACTTGAACGTTTGGGAAAGGAAGTGGTAAAAGAGGAATATGGTAACCTGTTTGACATGTATGAAAAAATTACCGGTGAAAATCCGTACGAAGTTCCAATGCGGATTTACCCTGCTGTGCATTATACCATGGGCGGACTTTGGGTAGATTACGAACTGATGACTTCCATAAAAGGGTTGTATTCTTTAGGGGAAGCCAATTTTAGTGACCACGGCGCTAACCGCCTTGGAGCATCAGCCCTGATGCAGGGGCTTGCAGACGGCTACTTCGTTATTCCTTATACCATTGGCAACTACCTCGCAGACGAAATAGCGGTAAAACCAATTCCTACAACGCATGAAGCTTTTGAAACGGCGGAAAAGGAAGTTAACGAACGCATTAACAACCTTATGAATATTAAGGGTACACAATCCGTGGAAAGTTTTCATAAACGACTCGGAAAAATTATGTGGGAAAAATGCGGAATGGCAAGAAATGCAAAGGGTTTGCAGGAGGCCATCGAAGAAATACGGGCGCTGAAAAAAGAGTTTTGGAACGATGTAAGGATACCCGGAGACGTGAATGAAATGAACCCGGAATTAGATAAAGCCAACCGTGTAGCAGATTTCATTGAACTAGGTGAGCTGATGTGCATTGACGCGTTAGAAAGAGCGGAGAGTTGTGGCGGACATTTTCGGGAAGAAAGTCAAACTGCAGAAGGTGAAGCCCTGCGCCACGACGACCAGTTTATGTATGTAGCAGCATGGGAATACCAGGGCGAACATCATTGGCGGTTGAACAAAGAAGAACTGAATTACGAAGTAATTAAACCAACACAGCGGAATTATAAATAATTTAAAAATTTTTAAAATGTGGTAATTTGAAAATTAAACCTGATTCACCATTTTTTAAACTTTCAAACTGTGAGAAAAGATGAGCCCAATATTATCGTCAAAATACTTTCTAAAATAATATTCTCGGCAAAGGGAAGTATACCGGGTTTTGTTTGGTTGTTGTATTCATTTTCAAATTTTCAAATTTTCAAATTAACGCATTAGTAAATATGGAACATTACACAATGAACCTTACTTTAAAAGTTTGGAAACAAAAAAACAAGAACGAACGTGGGCGCTTCGAAACCTACCAGGCAAAGGATATTTCTTCGGAGATGTCTTTCCTGGAAATGTTTGATGTACTCAATGAAAAACTGATTGAAGAAGGAAAAGAACCCATTGCTTTTGATCATGACTGCCGCGAAGGCATTTGCGGGATGTGTTCTATGTACATCAATGGACGGCCACACGGACCCTGGCATGGTACCACTACCTGCCAGTTGCATATGAGGGCATTCAACGATGGAGATACTATTGTAGTAGAACCCTGGCGCGCCAATGCTTTCCCTGTCATTAAAGACCTGATGGTAGATCGTAACGCATTCGACAGGATCATTCAGGCTGGAGGGTTTATTTCGGTAAACACAGGAAATGCCGTAGACGGCAATACCATTCCCATTGAAAAAGAAAAAGCCGACAATGCTTTCGCCGCCGCTGCCTGCATAGGTTGTGGCGCTTGTGTGGCTGCATGTAAAAACAGTTCTGCCATGCTATTCGTATCGGCAAAAGTGGCACATCTTTCTTTACTACCTCAAGGCGCTCCGGAAAAGAAAACCCGCGTATTAAATATGGTTGCCCAAATGGACAAAGAAGGTTTTGGATCCTGCACCATGACTGAAGCGTGCGAAGCCGTTTGCCCTAAAGAAATTTCAGTAGATAACATCGCCCGGTTAAACAGGGAATACCTGAGCGCCGGAAGCATTATTGACAAATAAAAAGGAGAGATTTCTTCTATTCCTATCTGCAATACATGAACCCGAACGAGATCATATTTGCAGGCACCGCGGCAACGGAAACAGTTGAAAATGCACTTACCCTGCAAAAAAAGGTACAACTTTCCGTACTTCGGCTGGATCGCATTCATCCTGAAGTTTCCGGCAACAAATGGTTCAAACTTCAATATTACATTCGCGACGCGATAGATAAAGGATATTCTTCCCTCCTCACATTTGGTGGGCCTTACTCCAACCACATTGCCGCAACAGCCTACGCTGCAAAATCATTTGGGCTTACTTCTATCGGAATAATACGGGGAGAAGAACCATCTCAATGGTCCCACACCCTGGTGGATGCCCGGCAATGCCAGATGCAACTTGTTTTTTTATCGAGAAAAGAATACGATGTTGCAAAAAGAAATCTCGGTAAAACCCTGTTTGAAAAACAATTTGACAACGCATACATCGTTCCAGAAGGAGGATATGGTATTTTAGGGGTGCAAGGCGCCTCGAAAATATTAGATACTAATGATATAAGTTCTTATACACATATTGTATCGGCCGTTGGAACGGGTACAACAATAGCAGGACTTTTACAATCGTCCAGCGCAGATCAACAAGTTATAGGGATCAGTTGCATGAAGAACAATACCGGTTTGTTAGAGGAAATACAATTCTTGTTAAGAAGTCCGCTACCCGAAAGATTTCATCTCATACATGACTATCATTTTGGCGGGTACGCCAGGCAAAACAATCGGCTGACGACATTTATGAATCAATTTTACAAGGTATCAGGAATACCACTGGATTTCGTGTACACTGCAAAAATGATGTGCGGTGTATTTGATTTGATCGGTAAGGATTTCTTTCCTGCCCGATCCAGCATCCTGGCTATTCACAGCGGTGGTTTACAGGGTAACCGATCACTTGCAGGCGGGATTTTAGAATTTTAATAAGAAGTGTAGCATTATCTTTGTTGCACTTAAACCTTAATACGTTTGATATTCAATTACTATGAAAAATGTTTGGCTGACTGCTATTCTTTCCGTGTTTGTTTTATTAAGCCAGAACATTCAGGCCCAGGACACCCTGCCTAACTTTACAGTGGTAAATAGAAACGGTAAAATTATTTTGAGCTGGGTAAATCATTACCCAGTAATAAAGCAGTTGAGCATCCAACGTTCCGCAGATAGCACAAAAGGGTTTAAAACCATTCTAACATTACCTGATCCAACTTCTGTTACCAACGGGTTTCTTGACAACAGCGCTCCCGACGTTACATCCTTT
>DASUFG010000551.1:0-4050 GCA_036274715.1 Agriterribacter sp. | reverse complement strand
TTTTTATAACGTAGTTTCTCAAAGGAAAGCACTTCCCTTTTGGAAATCACTATCAAAAGTAAAGTATATTTCGGAACTTTGTATTCTAAATCTTAAAACATGACAAAAAAAACAAAAAAAATGGCCTCCACCATACTGCTGGTTATCCCTTCTTTTATGGTGCTTTTAAGCGGTATAATGAAAATTTCAGGAAATGAAACCGTGGTAAACGGACTTTCGCAGCTTGGATTTGGTGCTTACCTGTATCTTCTTGGCATAGCGGAGATTATTTTTGTCGCACTCCTGTGGATCCCGAAAACCTGGAAACTGGGCTTTTTTTTGCTGCTATCTTATCTTGGAGGTGCTGCCGCTATTGAAGTTGCTGGCGGAAAAGGCGCGGTGGCATTAATGCTTATCGCTTTATTGTGGGCTGGAATATACGTAAAGAACAGCGCGATGTTTTTGACCCCGGCGGCAAAGAATTAAAATGGCTATTATCTTCGAAACAAATCGGTGCGGTAAAACAGAAGTAATAAACACGTTAAGCTAAAGGCTAAAATTTATAAGTAATTATGAGCAACACAACCAGTAAAATGAAGGTGGAAATATGGAGCGACATCATGTGCCCGTTTTGTTATATAGGAAAAAGGAACCTGGAATCAGCCCTTGAAGAATTTCCCGATGCGGAAAATGTAGAAGTGGAATGGCATAGTTTCCAGCTAGATCCTGGTATTGAATCCGGTCATGGTAAAAATCTTTACCAGTATCTCAGCGAAAGAAAGGGATTGTCTCTTGAGCAATCCATTCACATGCACCAACAGGTAACCGAAAGGGCGAGGCGAGCGGGGCTTGAATATAATTTTGATAAAGCTGTTGTTGCCAACTCTTTTGATGCCCACCGGGTGATACAACTGGCTAAGTCGAAAGGCCTGGGAGATGCAGCAGAAGAACGTTTGTTTTATGCTTACTTCACCGAAGGGAAGGACTTTAGTGATCATGAAACACTGGTGCAACTTGGGATAAACATTGGACTGGATGAAGCTGAAACAAGGCAGGTTTTAACCGGTAATGCTTATGCCGACAAAGTAGAGCAGGATATCAGCGAAGCGCAACATATCGGTATCAGGGGTGTACCGTTTTTTGTTTTTGACCGCAAATATGCGGTATCGGGGGCTCAGCCTGTGGATGTGTTTGTAAATACCTTACAGCAATCCTTCACCGAATGGCAAAAAAACAATCCGGCCGTTAATTTGGAAATTACAGCAGGGGCAGTATGTACACCTGGCGAGGAATGTAAATAGGATCGGACTCCGTTGCTACAAAAAAGAAGGGTTACTTAATCCGCAGTGACACGCCAAACTGAATATGCTGCGACTGCCATTTGTAATTGCTTTCCATATTGCTGATATTGGATAGTCCCTGGTTAAACCTGCCATATATGCCAAGGGTGCCGAGGGTTAGTTCCGCACCGGCGTTTACGCTGAATTCCGTATTCTTAAATGCATTGTTCCCATCCTTCCGCAAATTTTCATCTTCAAAAACCACAATACCGGCCTGTGGGCCTACCAGTAAGGACAGCTCAGGGAAAATCTCGTAACAAAATAATAGCGGCAAATTGATATAGGCTAACCTGATTTTATCATTCGCAGAGAGCCTGCCCAGGCTGTTCTTGTAATACTTATCAAAGTCACCTGCTTTAACATAGTTGTATTGGGAAGCGAAAAACTCTGGTTGCAATTTAATTTTTTCTGTAATGGCATAAGTAGTCCATACGCCGCCTGAATAACCCGGGCTATATGAATCATTCATGCCACTTCCCTTTGCCGCGGAATAATTGAGTTCGAACTTTACACCGTGCTCCCATTTTTGTGCATGCAGTCTTATGCTTGCAAAAAGAAAGAAGGTAACAACAGCAGGTTTTAAAGTAAATATCATTGCATTCAGCATTATATGCAACAATAATATTCTCCAATGCTGTTAGGATATTGTTATTATGGCTAAGTCATGGTTGTTTCTATATCAATCCTTCTATTTTCTATACAAAAAAATCGGCCCTCCAAATATTACATGTGGAGGGCTGAGACGTATTAGAAAGCCTATCGCAGATAATATGTTACGCGCTGCAGGTTACACAACCTTCTTCCATGCGGCACGAATCGCCAGCTTCATCACCCACTTCGGGCGTTGCCAGATCCTTTGCATTTACCAAAGGTTCCACCATTTTACCCCCCTGCTTTTCAACGGTAAATTGAACAGCCTGGGAGGCGGCTTTGGTGCGCAGGTAATACATACCTGTTTTTAATCCTTTCTTCCAGGCATAAAAATGCATGGAAGTCAATTTGCCTGCATTGGGATTATCAACAAACAAATTCAGCGATTGCGACTGGCAGATATAAGCACCCCTGTCGGCAGCCATATCAATAATAGTGCGCTGTTTAATCTCCCAAACTGTTTTATATATCTCCTTAATATGATCAGGGATGCCTTCTATTTTTTGAATAGAACCATTTAGTGTCATGATTTTATTCTTCATCTCATCATTCCACAAATTCAGTTCAATAAGATCCTTCAGCAAATGCTTGTTCACCACTACAAATTCACCACTTAGCACGCGGCGCACATATATATTGGAAGTATATGGTTCGAAGCATTCGTTGTTGCCCAATATCTGCGATGTGGATGCTGTGGGCATTGGTGCAACCAACAATGAGTTTCTTACACCATGTTTGATCACTTCATCTTTCAGGCGATACCAATCCCAGCGTAATGAAGGCTCAACGCCCCACATGTCGAACTGGAATACCCCTTTTGACACGGGAGAGTCTTTGCATGTTTCGTATGCCCCATCCAGCTTAGCGAGGTCTTTGCTTGCCGTCATGGCAGCAAAATAGATGGTTTCAAAAATTTCACCGTTCAATTTTTTTGCTGCTTCGCTTTCAAAAGGCAATCGCAACAGAATGAACACATCAGCCAATCCCTGCACACCAAGCCCAATGGGACGATGCCGCATATTGGAATTGCGGGCCTCCTGCACAGGATAGTAGTTGTTATCAATGATTTTATTAAGGTTCTTCGTTACCTCGTAGGTAACCTCGTATAACTTAGCATGGTCGAATTTGTCATCCAGGACAAATCTTGGCAATGCCATTGAAGCCAGGTTGCAAACCGCTACTTCATCTTTGGAGGTGAACTCTAAAATTTCAGTACACAGGTTGGAACTTTTGATAGTGCCAAGATTCTGTTGGTTGGACTTCCTGTTAGCCGCATCTTTATACAAAAGATAGGGCGTACCGGTTTCAATCTGCGCATCCAATATAGCGAACCAAAGTTCCTGTGCTTTCACTTTTTTGCGTGCCCTGCCTTCTGCTTCATACTGCTCATACAACGTTTCAAACTCCTCGCCCCAGCATTCGTGTAATCCAGGCGCTTCATGCGGACAGAACAAACTCCATTCGCCGTTGGCTTCCACCCGTTTCATAAACAGATCGGGGATCCATAAAGCATAAAATAAATCTCTTGCCCGCATTTCTTCCTTACCATGATTTTTACGTAAATCCAAAAACGCGAAAACATCGGCATGCCATGGCTCGAGGTAAATAGCAAAAGCGCCTTTTCTTTTTCCGCCCCCCTGGTCTACATACCGCGCTGTATCATTAAATACCCGCAGCATAGGAATGATGCCATTACTGGTACCATTGGTGCCGCCGATATAGCTGCCGGTGGCACGTATACCATGAATGGATAGTCCAATGCCGCCGGCGCTTTGAGATATTTTTGCGGTTTGTTTCAACGTATCATAAATACCATCAATGCTATCTTCCTTCATGGTAAGCAAAAAACAGGAAGACATCTGCGGTTTGGGTGTACCTGCATTAAACAGGGTAGGCGTAGCATGAGTAAACCAACGTTCGCTCATGAGGTGATAGGTTTTAATAGCGGCATCAATATCTGCTTTATGTATTCCTATTGCCACACGCATATACATATGCTGCGGACGTTCCGCTACTTTACCGTCTAAACGCAACAGGTAAGACTTCTCCAGGGTTTTAAAACCAAAATAATCAAAACTGT
>DASUFG010000550.1:0-3814 GCA_036274715.1 Agriterribacter sp. | reverse complement strand
CTCGGAATAATTAATGTTGGAGATGCCGGGAAAGTGGTGGCCGATGGAATTGAATACCTGCTGGAACATAAAGAAGCATTATATATCGGCAGGGGCACAAAAGACGTGCAATTCATTTCTGTTAGTAAGAACAAACCTGCTAAGTTTTACCTGAACGCAGCGCCGGCCCATCAAACTTATCCCTCAAAAAAAATTGCCCGGGCTGATGCGGAAAAAGTAGAATTGGGCAGTATGGAAACAGCTAACCACCGCATTATTAATAAATATATTATAAATTCTGTAGTTCCGGTTTGCCAGTTACAGATGGGCATGACCGAACTCAAAAAGGGCAGCGTGTGGAATACCATGCCGGCTCATACGCATGACAGGAGAATGGAAGTGTATTTTTATTTTGAGGTAGACGAAAACCAGTCTGTTTGCCATTTCATGGGACAGCCGCAGGAAACACGTCATATATTTATGCAGAACGAACAGGCAGTCATTTCCCCTAACTGGTCTATACATGCCGGTGCAGGCACGTCAAATTATACTTTTATCTGGGGTATGGCCGGCGAGAACTTAGATTATGGAGATATGGATACCTGTGTTATCAGCGAACTGAAGTAATCAAACTTCGAAAAAGGAACCCGAAAAATAGTTGCAGGATTAATGAACTGATTTACGCGTTCCATATTTCCCAATTGGCCTCTGCCTGCCCAACCAGCATGTCATAACCATTTTGAATAGCGGCGCCGCGCTCCTCTCCCTTTGCAAGGAATAATGTTTTTTCGGGATTATATATCAAATCAAAAAGAAAATGTTCTTTGCCGATTCCTTCATAGGGTATATCCGGGCAGTTATTTACCGCCGGGAAAGTACCTACAGGTGTTGCATTAATGATCAATAAATTATTTTTAATAATTTCTGTTGTTAGCATATGGTAGTCTATTTGCCCTTGCTTCGCATTACGACTAACAAGCGTATGGGCGATCCCCAACTTATCCAGCACATACTCCACAGCCTTTGAAGCGCCACCTGTACCGAGTATCAACGCCCTTTTATGATAGGGTTGCAGTTGCTGAAGCAATGAATGTTCAAAGCCAACGATATCGGTATTAAATCCTGTAAGTTTTCCATCTCTTATCCGTATGCAATTACAGGCTCCCACAACCTCCACTTCGGGAGAGATTTCATGAAGAAACGGAATAACCTGCTGCTTGTAGGGGATGGTCACGCATAACCCTGTTAATCCGGGATTAGCTTGTAATACCTGCGGTAGCAAATCAATACTTTCAATGGCAAAATTTTCAAACCTATTGGCTGAATGTTCCTTTTCAAACTTGTGAGTGAAATATTTTTTTGAAAAAGAATGACCGAGCGGATAGCCTATCAATCCGTACATATTCATTCCACATCGTCTTTATTTAAAAACAAATGAAAAGTGTCTCCACGAAGTCCTATCCGCATTGACTCCAGGGCGATCATTTCGGCAGGAGCGATATTACCCAGGTTTACATTGCACCCTAATAATTCAATAAAGTATAACTGCTGTACTTTTTGAGGGGCCTCCCAAATTATTTTTTCTTCAGGAATCTGCGTTAGTATTTCCTGCACAAGGCCTTCTCTTACTTCCCCTGTACCCCTGTAAATACCCACATTACCAGCCTCGCGTGCTTCTGCAATTACATAACTTGAACCAGCATTCAACTCAGATTTCATCAATTCTATCCACTTGTACGGTGGAATAATATGCTCGGCATCCTTACTCCCAACCTCGCTGAATACAACCCCGTATTTAGTAAGTCTTTCAATATATCCACATTTTTCGGCGTGCGGGATCGTAATAGAACCGTCGCTTACTTCCATGTAGGTAATATTATACGCTTTGAGTGTATCAATATAGTCCTGGAATTGATTGCGGATTAAAAATGCTTCAAACAATGTGCCCCCGAAATACACCGGTAAATCGTAAGACTGATAAACTTCAATTTTTTTCCGTAACTGAGGTGTAACAAATGAAGTACCGAAGCCAAGTTTAACAATATCAACGTATGGATGAGATACACTTAGAAAATTCTTTGCTTCCTCGATGCTCAAGCCTTTGTCCATTACCATAGTCAAGCCTGAACGACGTGGTTTACTTTTTCGTTCGGGGATCTGACTTAAATTAAAATTCATGAAAAATGAAATATTTTAAAGAATGCGCAAAAATAGGAAAGATTCTGTTTCCAGAAGCAGCATGCTTAATATTAAGACAGCTTTGCATTTTCGTGGCATCCGGCTATACATTTTTTGGAGACGATACAACAGCGATTTGTAACCAGCGACAACATTCCTAGATAAACCGCTTCTTTTTATAATAGGCGATAAGATCAACTACCTGTTGATTCTGCAATATAATAGGGTTAAGCTCAATGAATTTTTTGAGCAACCTGGGAGCTTTTTCCATAGCAGTCTGTAACTGCACCATCGCTTCCCTGCTTTTGCGCATGGCAAACAAGACCGCGCTCTTGTAAAATATAAACAAGGGTTTGTCGCCAGCTACCTGCTGCGCATTGTCAATTTGCTCCATCGCTTCTTCAAGAAATTTTTCTTTGTATAAACATCTGATAAGCGCTTCCCAACCACCTATACCCCGGGGCCTCGCTTTAACCACGTTAGAGAAATATACAACGGCATCTTTAATATTACCCAATTCCAGCAGGCATTCACCCATCGCTAAATTATATTCGGGCTGCATCCGGTGTATCCGCATAGCCGATTCCAGGTACTGTACGGCTTTGTTTAAAGACATTTCATTAATATAGGTGCACGCGATTTTATAATACAACTTACTGTCGTCAGTATTCAGATGTGACGCTTTCTTATAATAAAACCTGGCTTGTGCATATTGTTTAAGCCTGTCGTAACAATGACCGATAGCTTCATAAATCACGTCTTCAGGGCGTGCAAGTTCAATCACCTTTTCCAATGATTCAATGGCATCACGGTATTTCCTTAGCCTGATATAAGCATCTGCCATATTTCGGTAGGCATAGTCGAACTTCTCGTTGATAACCAGCGCATACTTGTACGCATCGATCGATTTTTCAAATAATTTTAAACCCTGGAATGCCGCACCAAGGTTAAACCACGCCAACTCATTATATGGGTAGTCATTTATAATTTTCTGATGTAAGCGGATGCTCTCTTCGCTCCTGCCGGTAAAATCTGTCCAGAAGCATATTTTATAGAGTGCTTCTTCATTTGTAGGTTCATATTCCAGTATATGCACCAGGCAGTCAAATACTTTGTCGAATTCTTCATAATCATCATACACGTCTGCCAATTCAAACAACAAATTCATCCGTTCTTCCCCTTCAAATGAATGAATGGCTTCCTCCAGTAATTCTACAGCCTTTTCATGTTCATCTAAGGCCAGGAAAACATCCGTTTTAAGAATGTAAATATCAATATCTGAACTATCGAGGATTTCAGCTCTTTCCAACACTTCAAGGGCATCATTATATTTCCTTGTTGCGATCAGCAGATCTGCTTTTTTGACCATCAGGGAAGCGGAATAAGGAAATTGCCCCACGCCCAATTCCGCGGCCTCCAGGGCCCGATTCAGGTCATCTTTGTCGTCAAAATAATCGATGATTTTCTCAAAAGACTCTTCTTCCAGGAAGCCATGACTTTGGCCTGAGCGGAGATTTTCAAATTGCTTTAATAAATCTCTCATCTCATCTCTTTCATTTCGATAAGGATTATCCTGCATATCAATGTAAGTTGATGAAAGTTAAGTCTTTATTCCGAAAAAAAAAGTTTTTGTAACCTTTTTATAGGATGAACGTTA
>DASUFG010000549.1:0-8828 GCA_036274715.1 Agriterribacter sp. | reverse complement strand
CATGCCCGGCGGAAATCCCTTTCGAAATGATGCGGCTCTTGGTTTCCTTGCCTATATGAAACATTTTGGTGCCTGTATCGGCAATTTGTTTGTTTTTGGTAACAGCCACCGAATAAAATTCGCCACTCGAATAGTCACCCTGCAAAATTACGCTGGGATATTTCCAGGTAATAGCAGAACCGGTTTCTACCTGCGTCCACGAAATTTTAGCATGAACGCCCCTGCAAACCCCGCGTTTGGTTACAAAATTATAAATGCCGCCCTTGCCTTCCTTATCGCCGGGGTACCAGTTTTGTACGGTGCTGTATTTGATCTCGGCGTTATCCAGTGCAATCAGTTCCACTACAGCTGCGTGCATCTGGTTCTCGTCACGCTTGGGAGCAGTGCAGCCTTCCAGGTAACTTACATAGCTGCCCTCGTCGGCGATAATCAATGTACGCTCAAACTGGCCGGTATTTTCTGTATTAATTCTGAAATAAGTGGATAACTCCATAGGGCAACGAACCCCTTTTGGAATGTATACAAATGAACCATCCGAAAAAACGGCTGCATTCAATGCCGCATAAATATTATCGGAATGCGGTACTACGGAACCCAGGTATTTCTGTATCAATTCAGGATGTTCCTTTACCGCTTCACTAATGGAAGAGAAAATAACACCATGTTCTTTCAGGGTTTCTTTAAACGTGGTAACCACCGAAACACTGTCAAAAACAGCATCTACGGCAACACCTGCCAATAATTTTTGCTCCGAAAGCGGGATGCCCAGTTTTTCGAATGTAGCGATCAACTCCGGGTCCACTTCATTCATGTCGGTAAGCTTTGGCTTCGACCGTGGCGCTGCATAGTAAGAAATACCCTGGAGATCAATCTTTGGCAGTTCAAAATTCTGCCAGTGCGGTTCGGGCTGTTTTAAAAAAGCATGATAGGCTTTCAAACGCCAATCAAGCAACCACTGAGGTTCGCCCTTTTTTGCAGAGATATAATGTATAGTTTCTTCGCTTAATCCCCTGGGTGCCACATCCATCTCAATATCCGTAACAAACCCAAATTCATACTCTTTGTCGCTATACTCCTCTAATATGTCAGCACTCTTATTAGCCATAATGATAATGTATTATTTTGCCCTTCCACTAAACGGAAAAGCTTTCGCCGCAACTGCAGGTTCTGCTGGCATTGGGATTTTTGAAAACCAGGCCTTTGCCATTTAATCCGCCTGAATAATCCAATTCGGTACCATACAGGTATAACAGGCTTTTCATATCAACCACAATCTTTATGCCCTTATCTTCATACAATTCATCTCCTGCTTTTCTTTCTTTATCAAAATGTAAATTGTATTCCAATCCGGAGCAGCCACCGCCCTTTACGCCCACCCTTACAAAGGTCTCGGCATCGCCTTTTTCCTGGGCCATGAGTTGGTCTATATATTCTTTTGCATTGTCCGATACAGTAATCATAACAAATGATTTATACAATTTGCAAAGTTACGATTTTTGCCGATAAGAATATTGTCGCAAAGCGGAAAACGGGGAAATATAGTGCAAAATGTATTATTATTGCGGACTTAAAGCTAAAGCGTGAATGTTGCCTTCCAGATACAGGTACCGGTTTCCGAGGTCGGGGATGCCGCTCAATGTGATTTATATATTGAAGTGGCTGCCGATCATCTCTTATTTGGTGTACTGGAGAATAATAAACAGGAATTCGTTGCCTTGCAATATGTTAACCTCGACAAATACAATGCGTTCAACCATTGTAAAGAGCTGATCTATCACAACGAATGGTTGTCAAGGCCCTACAACAAGGTAACTATCGTATACTTTTTTCCTGAAAGCCTTTTGGTTCCGGATGCGTTATTTGATGCCGGTGTGAATAAAACTGCGCTGGATATGGTATATGGCGACCTGCATAAAGGGGAGGCACTTCAGGATAATTTGCAGGGCTGGGGGCTTCACAATGTTTACCGGGTACCGACCGCCTTACACCAGTTAATGGGCACCCATTTTCCCAAAGGACATTTTTACCACGCATATTCTATTTTGTTAAAATCAAAGAAACAGCGCAAAAAAAGCCTGGAAACCGACGAAATCACCCTTGTATTTTACCCCAACAAGCTTTTGTTTGCCTTGTTCAGGGCAGGCAAACTTCAAATCATACAAACTTTTGACTACGATACGGCGGAGGATGTGCTGTATCACCTGTTGAATGCCTGCCAGCAGTTCGATGTAGATACGGAAAAGGTTGTTATTACTGTTTCTGGTTTGCTGGACGATCACTCCTCCGTATATATTGAACTAAATAAATATTTTCTGAACATAGAACTCGATGAACGGCCTGACGCCTTTTCATATAACGCAGTATTCCAGGAACATCCCCGCCATTTTTTCACAGCCCTATTTAATGCCGCTTTATGCGAATAATCAGCGGAACAGCAGGAGGAAGGAGATTTAACCCTCCGGGGAAAATGCCGCATACCCGTCCTACTACCGACATCGCAAAAGAAGGGTTATTTAACATTATTGAAAATAACCTCGATATCGGTGAATTAAAAACGCTTGACCTGTTTGGAGGAACCGGAAGCATCAGTTACGAGTTGGCTTCGAGGGGGGCCAGGGAACTGACCATCGTGGAGAAGGATCCAAAGATGTATGCTTTTATCGCAGAGAACAAGGCAGACTTTGGTTTCACTAATATGCAACTCTTTAAAATGGACGTCTTTGCATTTATCCGGCAATGTTCCGAAAAGTTCAATTTTATTTTTGCCGGGCCACCGTACGCGCTGGGTAATATTGATGACCTGCCTGTTGATGTATTTAAATATCAGTTGTTACTGGAAAAGGGCTGGTTTGTGCTGGAGCACACACCAAGAAACAACTATGAAAAATCCCCTTATTTCAAAACAGCCAGGAATTACGGCACTACCATATTTTCTATATTTATTAATGGATAGATGACCTCACCTGTTAGCTAAAAGCATGACCAAGAAAGAAATCCGCGATATTTATAAGCAAAAAAGAGTGCAATTAAGTGAGGTAGAGGCCGACAAAAAGCAGGACCTGTTGATGATCCGGTTTCAGCAATTGCCGCTTCCATTCCTGCAATGCATGCACGCCTATTTGCCTTTGGATATTCAAAAGGAAGTGGATACCTACCCGATCATGGAATTTTTAAAATTCCGTAATCCGGGGCTACAGGTTGTTGTTCCCAAAACGGACTTTAGCAACAACAGCATGATTAATTATTTGTACGATGACGAGACGGTTTTGGTGAAGAATCCTTACAACATTATGGAACCTGCTGGCGGAGAAGTGGTAGATAACAAGGCGATTGATTTGGTTTTGGTGCCACTGCTGGCCTTTGACGAACAAGGCAACAGGGTGGGTTATGGCAAAGGATTTTACGATCGGTTTTTAGCCCAATGCCGCACGGATGTTATTAAAGTAGGGCTTTCTTTTTTTGATGCGGAACCCTCAATTGATGATACTGACGAATTTGATATACCTTTAACCTATTGCGTAACACCACAAAAGGTCTATGAATTTTAGTTCCTCCTGGCTTAAGTCATTTCGGGTGTTGTTGTTCCCCTTTTCATTTTTATATGGAACTGCTATTAAAGTAAGGAATTATTTATACGATAAGGAAATTGTTAAATCCATTGAATTTAATTTTCCGGTCATTTGCGTAGGTAATGTTGCTGTTGGGGGAACCGGCAAGTCGCCCATGGTGGAATACCTGTTGCGGTTGTTGAAAGACAAATACAAAACGGCAACGGTAAGCCGGGGCTACAAACGCAAAACGAGGGGCTATGTGCTTGCAAACGATAAAACCACCGCGTTGGATATTGGCGATGAACCGATGCAGTTTCACATGAAATATCCTCAGGTATCCGTAGCTGTGGGAGAAGAACGGGCGATTGCCATTCCTCAATTGTTGTTCGATCGGCCCGGAACAGAAGTAATTATACTGGATGATGCACTGCAACATCGCTCGGTAAAAGCCGGACTTAATATTTTATTAACGGATTCCAGCAACCTGTTTACCCGTGACTATTTTTTACCCGCAGGTGATTTACGCGACAGCAGAAGCAGCTATCAAAGAACAGACGTGATAGTGGTAACCAAATGCAGGGATGATTTTTCCTTAGCTGAAAAAGAAAAGATTAAAAGTGAAATTAAACCCGGGAACGGGCAGTGTCTTTTTTTTACAGGCATTCGGTATGGTACACCCTATCATATCGTTTCCCGTTCGGCGAAGCCTTTAACCAGGCAAATAGAGGTGCTGCTGGCCTGCGGTATCGCTAATCCCGATCCATTGAAACAATACATCAACAAGAACACTGCCGGCTTTGATGCCTTGTTTTACCGTGATCATTTTATTTTTACCATCGACAACCTGAAAGAAATTAAGGGTAGGTTCGAAATGATAAAAGCGGTAGATAAAATAATACTGGTAACAGAAAAAGATGCTGTGCGTTTGGCAAAATTTGCCGCGGAATTAAAGGATATGCCGGTGTTTGTACTGCCCATTGAAACTTATTTTTTATTTAACGAATCAGAACAATTCAATTTGTTAGTTGAAAAATTTATACAGGATTTTAAAACAAAATCTTAATTGCGCTTATGAAAAGCAAAAACCATAAAAAAACAAAAACAAAATCTCAGTCAAATACTTATACAGGAACGCTTGATGTTACCCGGTCAGGAATAGGCTATGTGATCGTAGAGAACCAGGAGAAAGATATTTTCGTGCGTCCACAGGATTTTAACCGGGCACTTCATGGAGATAAGGTAAAGGTAAACGTTACCAAGAGCAACCCCCGGACCGGCCGTATGGAGGGTGTGGTAGAAGAAGTAATGGAAAGAAAACAATCCGAGTTCATAGGAAGGCTGGAGATGAATGTTGACTTCGCTTTTTTCATTCCCGATAAAGCAAAAGGAACACCGGACATGTATATTCCATCCGCCAAATTGAATGGTGCAAAAAACAACGACAGGGTAGTAGTGCGGATAACCGAATGGGATAGAAAGGCCAAAAGTCCGAACGGGGAAGTGGTGAGTGTGTTAAACGCGGCCGACGAAAATGACATGGCCATGAAAGAGATACTGGTGGATGCCGGTTTTTCATTGGAATTTGATGACGATGCATTAGAAGAAGCAGCCCGGCTTCCTGACATTATTGCCGCATCAGAAATAAAAAAACGAAAAGATTTTCGCGAGGTACTCACTTTTACGATTGACCCGGCCGATGCTAAAGATTTTGATGATGCCATCAGTTTCCGGGAACTAAAAAATGGGTTATACGAGATCGGTGTTCATATTGCCGATGTAAGTCACTATGTGGAACCTGGTACAATGCTCGATGAAAATGCATACGACAGGGCAACCTCTGTGTATTTGCCCGACCGGGTTTTACCCATGCTACCCGAGCATATCTCCAATGTATTGTGTTCACTTCGCCCCAATGAAGATAAATTGACCTTCTCTGCGGTTTTTCAAATTACATCCAAAGGAGAGGTTAAACAACACTGGCTGGGCAAAACCATTATTCATTCCGATCATCGCTTTACTTATGAAGCAGCGCAGGAGGTCATAGAACGTAAAGAAGGAAGATACAAGAATGAAATGTTGTTATTGAATGAACTGGCCCAGAAATTCCGCAAGCAGCGTTTTAAAAATGGCGCTATTAACTTCTCCTCCCAGGAAGTAAGATTTACATTGGATAAAGATGGAAAACCGGTGGGGATATTGATTAAAGAAAGCAAAGAAGCGCACCAATTGGTGGAAGAGTTCATGCTGCTGGCCAATAGAACGGTGGCGGAAGATGTGACTAAAATAAAGATCAACAAACAACCACTTCCCTTTCCTTACCGGGTTCATGATACGCCGGGTGAAGAAAAATTGTTACCCTTTGTGGAGTTTGCTAAAAAGTTCGGTCACAAGTTCGATACCAAATCGCCTGCGGGTATTGCCTCTTCATTTAATAAAATGCTCGCTGAAGTAAAAGGTAAACCAGAGCAGCATGTACTGGAGCAATTGGGCATACGTACCATGGCTAAGGCCATGTATACCCCCGAAAATATTGGACATTACGGTTTGGGTTTTGAAAACTATTGTCATTTTACTTCACCCATACGCAGGTATCCCGACGTGTTGGTACACCGTATTTTGCAGGATGTGCTGAAAGAGCACGCGAAGGTGGATAAAAAAATGCAGGAGAAATGCAAACATTGCAGCGACCGCGAGCGGGCTGCCATGGAGGCGGAACGTGCTGCTAACAAATACAAACAGGTGGAGTTTATGCAACAATACCTGGGTGAAGAATTTGAAGGTGTGATCAGCGGGGTAGCTGCTTTTGGTTTTTGGGTAGAAACGGTGCAGCATAAATGCGAAGGATTGGTGAGCATACAGAACCTGCTCGATTACGATGATTTTCGCCTGGTGGATACAGAGTATTGTCTTTCGGGGAGAAGGAGCGGCAGAACTTTCCGGATGGGCGATAAAGTATGGATTAAAGTAATCTCGGCGAATTTGGGTAAAAGGCAGTTGGACTATGAATGGATAATTAAACCAGGAGAAAATGGTGATAACGAAAAACCGATAAAACTTCACAAAAGCAAAGAAGGCAAAAAGAAAAGGAGATAAGGTAGCCGGATGTATGGTTTGTGGCGTATAACCCCGAATTTCTGGTTTCGGTCTTTATGTTTTATTTGTTTCTTGTGATTTG
This sequence comes from Agriterribacter sp., assembly GCA_036274715.1. Classification (GTDB taxonomy): domain Bacteria; phylum Bacteroidota; class Bacteroidia; order Chitinophagales; family Chitinophagaceae; genus Agriterribacter. The sequence goes on along the minus strand of DASUFG010000549.1, from coordinate 2,102 downwards.
GATCTTGGTTCTTTTCCTTCAGATTTCGAATTTCGAGTTTTGGTCCTTATGTTTTATTTGTTTCTTCGATTTTGGTTCTTTTCCTCAGGCATATTAAACAACATTATGTATTCTTTTGAAACCCTGGCAAAGCAATTTTCCGAAAAATTTGATACCCGGCATTTTCCCGAAACAGTGCCTGCGTTGTACGACTCTGCTCAATATTTTCTGAGCATTGGTGGCAAAAGGATCCGGCCGGTGATGTGCCTGATGGGAAATGAATTGTTCGATACGATTCAACCCGATGCGTGGCATGTGGCTAATGCTATAGAACTGTTTCACAACTTTACGCTGATTCATGATGATATTATGGACAAGGCACCACTCCGGCGCGGAATGCAAACGGTACATTTAAAATACAATGAATCCACAGCTTTACTGGCCGGAGATGTGATGATAGTAGTGGCCTACGAATATTTAAATAAGATAGCACCGGCTTACCTGCATAAGATCCTGCAGATTTTTAATAAGACCGCCAAAGAAGTATGCGAAGGGCAGCAACTGGATATGGATTTTGAAAACAGGGAGCAGGTAACATTAGACGAGTATATGCATATGATAACCCTCAAAACATCCGTGCTGCTGGCTTCCAGCTTAAAGATGGGAGCCATATTGGGCGGAAGCGGCAGTGGTAACCAGGATCATTTGTACGAGTTTGGAAAAAATCTTGGAATCGCTTTTCAGTTGCAGGACGATTACTTGGATGCCTTTGGCGATCCCCAAAAATTTGGTAAGCAGGCAGGTGGTGATATTATGGCCAACAAAAAAACCTTTCTCACAATCTACGCGTTAGAAGCAGCAAATGCCGATCAAAAAGAGGCACTGCGTCATTTAATGAAAAACAATGATCCTGATAAGGTAAAAAAGGTATTGCAGATTTTTATAGATTGCAAGGCTGACGAATGGGCCAAAAACTTAAAAAATAAATACCTGAATATCGCTTTGCAGCACCTCGAAGATACTGCGGTCGTCAGCAGCCGTAAACAATCCCTGCAAGACCTTGCGCATTTTTTGGTACAGCGGGAGCATTAGGTTGGCAAAAACCAGAGATACAGGAACGAGGAACGAGGGAAAATAAAAAGCCCGAATATTGAAATCAGAAACAGAAGGGCTGATAAACAAGAAACGTTAAACAACAAACTTCCCCAAATGGGTTACCCGCTTTTCAGAAAAAAATCGATTGAGAAAATTATTGAAGATGCACGCTCGGGCGACACAGAAGGACACCAGTTGAACAAGGTGCTGGGTGTGCGTGACCTTACTTTTTTGGGTATAGCTGCCGTAGTTGGCGCGGGTATATTTTCTACAATTGGCAATGCTGCTTACCAGGGCGGACCGGGCATTTCGCTTTTATTTATCATCACCGCCGTTACCTGTGGTTTTTCGGCTTTATGCTATGCGGAATTCGCGAGTCGCGTACCTGTGGCGGGTAGCGCATACACGTATTCGTATGTAACATTCGGCGAATTGATTGCCTGGGTAATAGGGTGGGCCTTAATACTTGAATATGCGATAGGCAATGTGGTGGTGGCGATATCGTGGAGCGGTTATTTTAATAATTTGCTGGTGCACATCTTCCATGTTCACTTACCGGATTGGATGCTGGTAGATCCTCAAACTGCCCATAACGCTTATACTGAAGCAACGAAAGCGCTGGCGGGCGGCGCGTTGTCGGCCGCAGACGCCGGTAAATACCTATTCGCAGTAGATGCCTGGAATAATGCCCCATCATTCGGTGGTGGAAAATTGTTTTTTAATTTGCCTGCTTTTGTTATTGTGGCACTCATTACATGGCTGGCTTATATTGGCATGAAAGAAAGCAAACGCATGGCCAATTATATGGTCATATTCAAAATCGGGGTAATCATCTTCGTTATCATTGCGGGTGCTTTTTTTGTGGACACCAATAATTGGACCCCTTTTCTTCCCAACAGGTTTGAAGGTGTGTTGAAAGGGGTATCTGCTGTTTTTTATGCATATATCGGATTCGATGCTATTTCCACTACTGCCGAAGAATGTAAAAACCCACAACGTGATATGCCCAGGGGAATGATGTATTCTTT